>CAVDWN010000060.1:0-6759 GCA_963612535.1 Sphaerochaetaceae bacterium | reverse complement strand
TAGAACAGCCCCAAGCGCTTCTCTATCGCCTCGTTGATGATGCGCAGCGCCTTCACGCGGGCATAGTACTTGTCGTCGCTTTCCAGGATGATCCATGGGGCATTGCGGGTTGAGGTAAGGCGGAACATGTCCTCTACCGCCGCGCGGTACTGCGGGTACTTGTCGCGGTTGCGCCAATCCTCCGCGGTTATCTTCCATCGCTTTTCGGGGTTGTTCTCGCGCGCCTCGAAGCGGGCAAGCTGCGTTTCGGGCGATATGTCCACCCAGAACTTCAGCAGGATGGCGCCCCATTCAACCATGTCGCGCTCGAACTCGTTTATCTCCTCGTAGGCACGGCTCCACTGCTCGGTGCTGGCGAAGCCCTCTACCCGTTCCACCAGCACGCGGCCGTACCAGCTGCGGTCGTAGATGCCCACATGCCCCGCCTTGGGCAGGCGCGTCCAATAGCGCCACAGGTGCGGATGCAGAAGCTCGGGCTTGGTGGGCGCCGGACTGGGGAAGATGGTGTAGGAGCGCGCGTCGAGCGCCTGGGCAACGCGCTTGATGCTGCCGCCCTTGCCCGCGGCGTCCCAGCCCTCGTACATGATCATCATGGGAACGCGGCGGATGTACATCTCCAGCTCTATGCGGCGCAGGCGCTCCTGCTCGGCTTTCAGCTGCAGCTTGTAGTCTTCCCTGCTCAGTGCCAGGGTATGGTCGACCTCGTCAAGCGAGGGGATATGCTCGCTTACGGCAAACCGCGTCATCAGCGGGGCATGCGCGCTGGCGGCTTGGGCATCGCGTTCGGCCTGCTGGCGAAGCAGCAAGTTCTGCTCGGGGGTGCGCTGGCGCTCATCGCCCACAACAGCGCCCGCAGTGGAAGCAGCGGAATTCTCTTTCGCCTTCTGCTCTGCCTCGATGGCAGCGGCGCTCTTGGGCTTGTGCAGCTCTTTTTCCAGTGCATCGACGATAGCCTGCACCACGCGCAGGTTCACTCGGCGCTTGTCGCCGGCATCGAGCAGGATCCAAGGCGCCACCTTGAAGTTGGAGCGCTTCACCATCTCGTCGTAGATGCGGTAGGTTTGCTTATAGCGATCAAGCTGGGCCAGGTCCTTCTCGGTAACGCGCCACTTGGTGGCGGGGTCGGAGTACAGGCTGATAAGGCGCTCGCGCTGCGTCTGCTCGGAAATGTGCAGGAAGAACTTGATAACCAGGTAGCCGTCGTTTCGCAGCTGCGTCTCGAAGTCTTCCACCATGGGAACAGCCTTGGAAATGCGGGATTCCAGGCCCAGGCGCTCCTTCTTGGACATCTTGCCCTTCTTCGGCAGCTTGTTTATGACGTGCTGGGCAACCACGGAATACCAGCCGCGGTCGTAGAACGTCATGCTGCCGCGCTGCCCGAGCGACTTCCAGAACTGCTGCATAACCGGGTAGTAGCCGGTTGCGCCGAAGCCCTCGTCAAGGACCAGGCTGGCTTCTTCCTCGTCGAAATCTTCGGTGACGTACACGCTGGTGTCGCGGGCATCCAGGTTGTACAGCAAGTCGGAGATGCGGCTGCCCTTGCCGGCGCCCTTCCATCCCTCGAACAGGACGACGACGCCAACTTCCTTGCGCTTGGCCTCCTGCTGCAAAACCACCAGCTTCGAGACAAGCTCCTTGAAGCGCGCCTTGTATTCCTTCTTGGATACCTTCTGCGAATCCATGCGAACAGTTTCGAGCATGGCCTCCCCTTTCCCCTCGTAGACCCCTAGCCAGCGGCCATGCCGCCGGGCACCAACCAAGCGAAACGGCTCAGTTGATCTGCTTGTTCCAATGGTAAGCCAATACGCGCGCCTTCCCGGGGAAATGTAAAATAATGTGTCATAACACGTCCACTTGTGCAGCAATTTGCCCGATATAGTTAAATCAGTGTTGCGCAACCCGCGTTGCAACCATTCGTCAAGGAGCATCACATGGCCCGCTACGGCATCATCGATCTGGGATCGAACACCATCCGCCTTTGCATCTACGAGGTGAATTGCGCGCCGCACGAGCCCCTTCGCGCCAAGGACATACGCATCCTGCTGAACTACAAGGCCATGGCCGGGCTGGCATCCCATGTCAAGGACGGCACCATGACCAAGCAGGGTATCCGGCGCGCTGCGAAAACCATCAACGCCCACCTTGCGCGAGCCAGCCATTTCACGTGCGACCGCATCGATATCTTCGCCACCGCGGTTCTGCGCAACTGCAAGAACTCGCACGAGGCAGCGGCAGACATCGAGGCCGCAGTGGGCAAGCGCATCGCCATCCTTTCCAACGAAGAGGAAGCCCACCTGGGCTTTTTAGGCGCAAGCCTGAGCCAGAGCATGCAGAACGGCACGCTGGTGGACATCGGCGGCGGATCCACTGAGCTCACGCACATCAAAAACGGGCTGGACCTGGCAAAAACCAGCCTGCCCCAGGGCTCGCTTTCCTCATTTGCCAATCACGTGAAGGGCCTGCTTCCCACAACGGGCGAAGCGCAGCAGATAGCCGACTCGCTGAAGAAGCTCGCCAAGGCCGCCAACGTGAGCCTTTACGAGGCAGAGCGCCTCTACGGCATCGGCGGTGCCATCCGCTCGGCGGCGAAGGTCTACGGCGACCTTTGCAACGAGGGCAACCGCTTCGACTTCATCCTGCCCGAGCACCTTGATGCCCTGCTCAGCCTGTACGAAAAGGATCCGGATGCCTTCGCCCACCAAGCGCTGCGCACGGTGCCCGACCGCATCCACACCTTCCTGCCAGGCTGCATCATCATCCGGCAGGTGTTCGACCTATGCCATGCCCAGCGGCTGGACATATGCAAGTACGGCGTGCGCGAAGGTTATCTGGCCGACCGGGTTCTGGTAAAGCCCGTAGCGGCAGCCTCATAACCCGGCCCACAACCCAAAAGCCGCAAAATCACCGCTCAACCTGCGCATCAAGCAGCATTAACGATTACAATAAGGTTGGGGAATTCGAATACATTCAATCCTTTCAAAAGGATCTCTAAAACGAGGGGGAACAATGGAAGCAAAGAAAGACGCTGCAGCTATTTCCGCAGAAGTCAAATCCATGCAGCAACGCCAGAGCGATCGCCACGTGCTGCCCTACATGCAGAACCGCGAGCTTTCTTGGCTGACTTTCAACAAACGCGTGCTCGATCAGGGCGAAGACCGCAATGTCCCGCCACTTGAGCGCCTTACGTTCGTATCCATCTTCTCCAGCAACCTGCAGGAGTTCTTCATGGTGCGCGTGGGCAGCCTCACCGACCTTTCGCTGGTGGATAAGGACATGCGCGAGAACAAGACGCAGATGACTCCCGACGAGCAGCTGCTTGCCATCTACGACCGCTGCCACGACCTGTACCCCGAGCAGGAGCGCATCTACAACAAGATCCTTGGCCAGCTGGCAGAGCACGACATCCACCAGCTGCAGCCCGAGGACCTTTCCAAGGACCAGGCCGCCTACCTGCACACTTACCTGCGCGAACGCGTGGTGCCCTACCTTTCGCCCCAGATCATCAACTCCCGCCACCCGTTCCCCCATTTGGAGAACGGCGCACTGTACGTGCTCTTGCGCCTGGACGAGGAAGCCAACAGGGAAAAGACCAAGGCGAAGAAAGATGCCAAGTCCAAGGACGGCAAGAAGGAGAAGAAGAACGTCGGCGCAGACGATGCCACGTTCGGCCTGATCCCGCTGCCCCATCAGGCCAACCGCGTTATCAAGCTCCCCGGCGAGGGCACCCAGTTCATCCTGCTGGAAAACGCCATCAAGACCATCGTCGACGAGGTGTTCAACATGTACACCACCAAGCGCGCCAGCGTTATCTGCGTAACGCGCAACGCCGACATCGACCCGAACGATGGCACCGAGGAAGATTTGGACTACGACTACCGCGAGCACATGAAGCGCATGCTGAAGAAGCGTGCCCGTCTGGCTCCGGTTCGCCTGGAATCCGACACCCCGCTTTCCAGCGTTACCGAGAAGTTCCTGCTCAAGCGCCTGAACCTGAAGCCCTACCAGTGCTTCGTCACCAGCGTGCCGCTGGACATGGGCTACGCCTGGGGCCTTTCCGGCATGGTGGATTCCGAGGTTGCGCGCAAGATCACCAACGAGCCATTCACCCCGCAATGGCCGGCCGTGTTCGATAAGAAGCGTCCCATCATCGAGCAGGTATGCGAGCGCGATGTGCTGCTTATGTACCCGTACGAGAGCATGGACCCGTTCGTGAAGATGCTCAACGAGGCCGCCAACGACCCCTCGGTGTTCAGCATCAAGATCACGCTGTACCGCTTGGCCAGCCAATCGCACCTGGCCGAGGCGCTGGTTACCGCGGCCGAGAACGGCAAAGAGGTTACCGCACTCTTCGAGCTGCGCGCCCGCTTCGACGAGTCGAACAACATCGAGTGGAGCCAACGGTTCGAAAAGGCCGGCGCCAACGTGATCTACGGCTTCCATGACTTCAAGGTGCACTCCAAGATCTGCACCATCGCCCGCTACACCGACAAGGGCATCCAGTACATTACGCAGCTGGGCACCGGCAACTACAACGAGAAAACCTCGAAGCTCTACACCGACTTCAGCTTCATCACCACCGACGAGGCCATCGGCAAAGACGCCGCCGTGTTCTTCCGCAACATGAGCCTGGAAAACGCTTCCGACAGCTATCAGAAGCTCTCGGTGGCGCCGCTGCAGATAAAGCCGATGATCCTGAACAAGATCGACGAGCAGATAGAGCTGGCCAAGAAGGGCGAGCCGAACGGCCTGGTATTCAAGACCAACTCCATCACCGACAAGGGCATCATCGACAAGATCGCCGAGGCTTCCCAGGCGGGCGTGAAGTGCACGCTTCTGGTGCGCGGCATATCCTGCATCGTTCCCGGCGTGGAAGGCTACACCGACAACGTTGAAGTGGTTTCCATCGTGGGCCGCCTGCTGGAGCACAGCCGCATCTACGGCTTCGGCCCGCGCGAGAACCGCGAGCTGTACCTTTCCAGTGCCGACCTGATGACCCGCAACATGGAAAAGCGCGTCGAGATCGCCTGGCCCATCTATGCGCCCGCACTGAAGGAACGCGTGAACAGCTACCTGGACGTTTCGCTTGCCGATACCGCCAAGCTGCGCATGCTGAAGAACGATTTGGAGTACACGCCGCTCGAGTTCTTCGCATCCAGCGAGGCCAACGGGCAGGAAGATTCCTTCGATTCGCAGGCGTACCTTATCAAGAAGGCGCACGACGACTACCATCGCTCCGTCGAGCGTCGCGAAGAGGAAGCCTCCCGCAAGGCCGAGATCGCCCGCATCGAGCGCATCAAAGCCGCCAAGAAGGAAGAAGAGGAAGCTGCCCGAGCAGCCGAAGCGGCCGAGCAGGCAGCCGAGCAAGCTGAGGCAGCCCAGCCCGAAGCAGCAGCTTCTGAGCACTCGCCCGAGACTCAGCCTGCTCAGCCCGAAAGCCCCGAGGTGCCCATCGCAAGCGACAAGGAGCTTACCGCCAAGCCGGTTACAGTTCCTGAAAAGCCGGAAAAGGAAACACCGGCACACACTGCCACGGGCTCTTCGTCACTCGGTCTCGAAGAGGTGGAGCCTGGCGTGGCCGGCCCCGCCATCGGCTCTGCCGCACCTACGCCCGAGCCTGCACCGGAAGTGCTTCCTGCCGCCGACCAGGCGCCTGCCGCCACCCAGCAGGACAGCCAGGCAATTCAGCTGGTGCCGAAGAAGGCCAGCCTCTGGCAGCGCATCAAGTTCCTGTTCACCGGCAGGTTGTAGAGCACCGCTGGATATCTGGCATCCGCCGATGCATATGCCATAGATAACGAAGAAGCCCGATACCGTCGGGCTTCTTCTGGTTTGCGGCAACTAGCCTTCTTGACCTAAGCAGGAAAGCAGCTGCCCCACCTTTTCCTTGAGCCTTTCGATAAGCTCCTCGTTCAGGCGCAGCACCTTCTGCAAGTCTTCCTTGGTTGCCCCTTCCACGTGGTAGCCGGCGCTTGCCGCACACGGCACACCGAAACGGGTGGCAAGCGCCGCTGCGATGTCGTGGGCAGGAATCTCGTCCCTATGGCAGGGAACCGCAAGCAGGCTTACCGTTGCCGTGCGGCCAGGCTCGGGCCTGGGGATTGCCTGAGCTGTGGCACCCACATGCGCATACCCTGGCGTGCAGGCGAAGACCACGATGCCGCCAGGAGCTACAGCAACAACTGCTTCCAGCCTGAATTCGCCCTGCCCCACAGCAACAACATCCGTACGGTAGCCCATGGCGTTCTCCTTACAACGAAACGAACGGCCGCGTGCATTGATCGCAGCCCTATCGGTAGCCTAAAGCAAAACTCCCTTCCACCGAGGCAAATGCTGGTTCGGGAAAGGGAGTTGCAGTTTTTTTCAAGCAGCGGGGGCAATGCCGTTGCCGCCCATTTCGGGCTTATGCAGCTAGGAACGCTTGGCTCGGTTCGGCTTCGCGGTGCGCTGGGCGTTCCTGCGGCGCGTAGACCCCTGGCCGCCGCGCGAACGCTTGCCCTTGCCACCGGAAGAGGCACCTTCCGCAGGGGCATTGCGGATGCCGGAAGAATGCACGCCCGGGCGCAGACGCGGCTTGGGCTGAGCCTGCGGCACCTCCACAGCGGCCTTGCGCTTTCCGGCCTTGGGCGCCGGCTTCGCCTTCTGCTTGGCAGAAGCCTTCTTCTTGCGCTTCTGCTCCTGACGGCGCAGCTCTTCGCGCACCGCTTCCACCTCGGGGTCTTCGGCAGCGGGCTTCGGAGCGGTTCGCTGGTTGGGCTTGGC
>CAVDWN010000059.1:0-6874 GCA_963612535.1 Sphaerochaetaceae bacterium | reverse complement strand
GGGCCATGATCCTTTCGAGGGAAGGCATCCTCGCCGAGAGCGTCTCAGATGGTAGGATGCCGACCTCGTCGAGCTACCATTCATCTAGGAACCGTGTTCGTATGGTCATTATGTTTAAATTGATGGGCATTCTATGCTCGATGAACGGCAGCTATATAATGAGTTTGGAAAATTAGAAGCCATTTTGGATCAATCGCTGTTCAAAAGGCCTTACATGGCGCAAACGCTGCGTCGATCGGAGGAAGCAATGAGCGAAAAGACGCAGAAATCGAAGGAGCTCGCAGCGCAGGTTTTGAATGCCGAGGGCATGCTGGAAGAAATCGTCGCAGCCCTGTCCGGTTCCTCGCGTCGTAATCGCCAGAATGCCTCTGCTGTTCTTGCCCAGGTTGCCAAGATGCAGCCAGAGGCACTTGCTCCGTTCTCCGACGAGTTCATAGATGCCCTCAATCGCCCAGAGGCTCAAACCAGGTGGGAGTCCCTCGATGTTCTGACGGCGCTGGTCCCCGTCGATTCCCGTTCCTGCGACAAAGCCCTGGCCGGGGCAGAAGCCGCCCTTTTCGACGAAGACAACGGCTTCGTTCGCTTGGCCGCGCTGCGCTTCCTCTGCGCCCTTGGCGCCACCACCGAAAACCGTTCCATGAAGGTTTGGCCGCTTCTCGATGAAGCCATCCAGTGCTACCACGGCGATTTCGAGTATCAGGACATGCTCGTTGCCATCAACGCTTTCGCCGGCGGGAAAATCTCCCAGGAAGCTAAAGACGGCCTGCGTGAGCGCGTGTCGTTCGATGCTGAACATGGCAAAGGTGCCCTTAAGCGTCGCAGCCAGCAGATCATCGATTCGCTTTCCTAGGCACACCCCTCAAGCCCCTTCTAACGCTACGCTTACGTTAATTATTTCCATCAACGTCTGCGCGGCCCCTTTTGCCGCTACGATATTGAATAGTCACTGATCGGCAACGCAGATGTAACGTTGCCGTCTGTTCAATCAAGGAGCGTATTGATGGCAAGGCACACAGTTACCCTTATCCCCGGCGATGGAATCGGCGTAGAGACTTCAGCTGCGATGCAGCGCGTGGTCGAAGCTGCCGGTGCCGATATCGAATGGGAGGTAGCCGAAGCTGGTGCGCACATGATGGAATCGTGCGGCACTCCGCTTCCCGAATCTACGATCGAGGCAGTACGTAGGAACAAGGTAGCCATCAAGGGCCCTATCACCACCCCGGTCGGCACGGGTTTCCGCAGCGTGAACGTTGCCCTGCGCAAAACCCTCAACCTCAATGTTTGCCTTCGCCCCGTTATCTCCATTCCCGGCGCTGGCGGAAGGTACCAGGATGTCGACCTGGTTATCGTTCGCGAGAATTCCGAGGACCTTTATGCCGGCATCGAGTTCGAAGAGGGCAGTGCCGAAGCTGCCGAGCTCATCGATTTCTGCGCGCAGAAAGGTGCAGGCGCCATCCGCCCCGATTCGGGCATATCCATCAAGCCCATTTCCATCACCGCTTCGGAAAACATCGTCCGCTATGCGTTCGAATACGCCAAGAAGCACGGCCGATCCAAGGTAACGGCTGCTCACAAGGCCAATATCATGAAGCACTCGGACGGGTTGTTCCTTGCTACCGCCCGCAAGGTGGCCGAATCCTATAAGGACATCGAGTTCAACGACAACATCATCGATGCGTTCTGCATGAACTTGGTTATGGACCCCTCCCGCTTCGACGTTATCGTTTTCCCCAACCTGTACGGGGACATCGCCAGCGACCTCTGCGCGGGCCTGGTCGGCGGGCTGGGCATAGCCCCCGGCGCTAACATCGGCCCCGATTACGCAATCTTCGAGGCCGTGCACGGTTCTGCTCCCGACATCGCCGGGAAGGATATCTGCAACCCCACCGCCGAGATCTTGTCGGCGGCCATGATGCTCGATCATCTAGGCGAGCTCGAAATCGCCCAGAAAATCCGCGACGCGGTTCGGAAGGTCTACGCGGAAGGCAAGGTGCTTACCGCCGATATCCGCAAGGCAACCGGCTCGGCTGAGCCTGGTTGCTCGTGCACCGCGTTCACCGACGAGCTTATCCGCGTTCTGAAGGGCTAAGCCCAAGGCTTGCAATCTGCGGCTTTCCCGGTGGCGCTTTCGACGCTGTTCGCCGCCGGGGCCATTGACGTTTAGAGGCCGGTTTTAAGGGCCTCGGAAAGAAGGGTCTTCCATGTCCGATCGTTCCAAGACCTTGAAGGTTGGCGCAAACGAGTATCGGTATTTCCCGGTAAACCAGGTGCCGGGCTACGAGAAACTGCCTTATTCCCTAACGGTCCTGTTGGAAAATATCTTGCGAAACGTCGAGTCCGACGAACACGCGCAGGAGCTGGCAAGCCGCCTGGTTGAAGCAGGGGTTTCCGGGAAGGTAGGCAGCGAGATCGAGTTCAGCCCTGCCAGGGTGCTGTTCCAGGACTTCACGGGCGTTCCGGTGTTCGTCGACTTCGCCGTTATGCGCGAGGCGTGCATGCAGCTTGGCGGAAACCCGGCAAGCATCAACCCCCAGGTGCCGTGCGACTTGGTTATCGACCATTCCGTGATTGCCGACGAAGCGGGTTGCTCTGGCGCCCTGCAGAAGAACATGGAGCTGGAATTCGACCGCAACAAAGAGCGCTACGAGTTCCTGAAGTGGGCGCAGGAGTCGTTCCAGAATGTGAGGATCGTCCCCCCGGGGGCGGGCATCTGCCACCAGCTGAACATCGAGCGGTTCGCCACCGTGGCCATGACCAAGGAAACCGAGCAGGGTACCCTTGCGTACTTCGATACGCTTGTGGGCACCGATTCTCATACCCCAACCGCCAACGGCATCGGCGTGCTGGGCTGGGGCGTCGGCGGTATCGAGGCAGAAGCGGCGGCGCTTGGCCAGCCCATCACCACCTTGGTGCCCCGCGTCTACGGCATCGAGCTTACCGGTAAGCTTTCGCCCGAGGTCAGCGCCATGGACGTTTCCCTGGCATTCGCGCAGATGCTTCGCGCTGAAGGGGTTGTGGGCTGCTTCGTCGAGTGCTTCGGCGAGGGGCTTGATAGCCTGAGCGCCACCCAGCGCGCCTGCATTTCCAACATGACCCCTGAATACGGGGCCACCTGCACGCTGTTCCCGGTAGATCAGGCAACTTTGGACTACCTACGCCTTACCGGCCGCAGCGAAGAGCAAATCGCGTTGGTGGAAGCATATGCCAAGGCCCAGGGTTACTGGAACGACCCAGCCGCGCCGGCCCGCTCTTACGCCAAGGTGCTCAAGCTCGACCTTTCCAGCGTCGGGCGAAGCGTTGCCGGTCCTTCGCGCCCGCACGATCGCATCGACCTTTCCCAGGTGAAAAACCGTTTCGAGGGCATTTGCGCCGAGCGCTCCCTCGATCGCTCCGAAACCGTTTCCGTCGAAGTGCTTGGCCAGAGCTACGAAGTAACCCATGGCGCCCTGGCCATTGCCGCGGTAACCAGCTGCACTACGGCCACGGATGCCAGCATGATGCTTTCCGCCGGCGTTCTTGCGCGCAATGCCGCCAAGGCCGGCCTTCGCCCCAAGCCGTGGGTGAAAACCATCCTGGCGCCGGGCAGCCGCGCCACCGAGGACATCCTCGATGCGGCGGGCCTTATGCCCTCGCTGCGCGAGCTGGGCTTCTACACCTGCGGCTTCGGCTGCATGAGCTGCATCGGCAATTCCGGCCCGGTTCTGCCCGGCATGCATGAAGTGGCCGACAAGATCGAGCTTGCCAGCATCCTTTCGGGCAACCGCAACTTCGAGGGGCGCATCTCGCCCGATGTCTCGCAGAACTACCTGTGCGCTCCGGCCCTCGTCATCGCATACTCGCTCGTGGGCACCATGGACTTCGACTTCGAGTCCCAGCCGCTCGGAACCAACCAAGAGGGCAGGGAAGTGTACCTGCGCGACATCTGGCCCGATGCTGAAGAGGTGGCCGAACTGCTTTCCCGCTGCCGCACCAAGGAAGTGTTCGACCGAGCGGGCGAAGGCCTGTTCGACGGCGATGAAAGGTGGCAGTCCCTGGGCAAGGAAGCCAGCGATGTTTTCGCTTGGGACGACGCTTCCACCTACGTCCGCCGCGCCCCGTACTTCGACGGCATGCAGCGCCAGGCCACGGCTCCTGCCGGCATCAAGGGTGCCCGCGCGCTGTTGAATGTGGGCGACTTCATCACCACCGACCACATCTCCCCGGCCGGCTCCATCGCAGAAGGGTCCCCGGCGGCGCGCTACCTGGAAGCCCATGGCGTGCAGCCTGCCGACTTCAACACCTATGGCTCCCGTCGCGGCAACCACGAGGTTATGATGCGCGGAACCTTCGCCAACGTGAAGCTGATGAACAAGATGGCGGATGGCAAGCGTGGTGGATGGACGCGCGATTTGCTGGATGGCCAGGTAAAGGCCGTGTACGACGCCGCCGAGCACTATCAGCAGGAAGGCATCCCGCTGGTGGTGCTTGCCGGCAAGATGTACGGAAGCGGCTCTTCGCGCGACTGGGCGGCGAAGGGTCCCATGCTCCAAGGGGTTCGCGCCGCGTTCGCCGAAAGCTTCGAGCGCATCCACCGCTCCAACCTTATCGGCATGGGCATCCTTCCCCTGCAGTTCGAGGAAGGACAAAGCGTGGAAAGCCTTGGCCTTGACGGATCTGAGGTCATCACCGTGGGCGATATCGACTTCTCGAACGGGCTGCCAAACCCCAGCCATGTTCCGGTAACGGCGGTGAAGCCCGATGGCTCTTCGGTCGAATTCACCGCGGTGGTGCGCATCGATACGCCCACCGAAGGCGAGTACTACTTCAACGGCGGCATCCTTCAGTATGTCCTAAGGATGCTTGCCTAGGTTCGCCTGGGCATCTTGTTTGCCTGGATAGCAGGGCAGGGCTCTTCGGCCGAAAGGCCGCGGGCCCTGCCTTTTTTCGTTGTTGCGAAACGGTTCAGGTAATATTGTTCCCTAGTACCAATAAGAGGGAGGAAACCTATGGCGGATCCTAATCAGCAAGGACCCATGAGCTGGGCAGACCTGCTCAACCAATTCGGTGGCGCTGCTGGCGGCGGCTCTCAGGGGACAGCCGGCGGTCGCTCGGGCGGCCAGCGCGGCGTTTCGGGCGATTTCGAGGTCTTGCGAAACCGTTTTGCGCAGATGAGCAAGAAGGCGTTTGTCGTTCTGGGCATCGTTATCCTGGTTATCGCGGCGTTTTGCTACTGGTGGTTCCATCCGCCCATCAACATCCATAGCTTGGATCTGTGGCTGTTCGTGGCCATCTTCATCCTGTTCCCGTCGTTTCTGGTGTTCTTCATCTTCTACCAGATCTACGACCGGGGCATAGGCAAGCGCGAGAAGAGCGAGCGCAAGTCAAAGCGGTTCCGCCGGCTTATGGTGGTGCCGGTGGTGGTTGCCCTTATCGGCGTGCTGGGCGGCGTTTGCTCCCTTACGCTGTTTCCGGGCAATGCGGAAAAGTACTCCACCATCCTGAACACCCAGGATGCCGATTTCGCGCAGGATATCGAACAGGCCGACTATTCCACCATCCCGTTCATCGACCGCGATTCGGCGGTGCTTTTGGGTAACCGCACCATGGGCACCATGGCCGACTACGTCAGCCAGTTCGAGATTTCCAGCCTGTACTCCCAGATCAATTACAAGGATTCCCCGGTTCGCGTTAGTCCGTTGAACTACGCTGACATCTTCAAGTGGTGGGCTAATCGCGATACGGGTATTCCTGCCTATGTCGTCGTCAACATGAGCACGCAGGATACCCAGATCGTGCGCCTCGATGATCCCATCTACTACTCCGATTCCGATCCGTTCTTCAACAACGTCGACCGTCACGTGCAGCTCACGCATCCGTTCTACATCTTCGGCGAGAAGTCGTTCGAGATCGACGACGACGGCAGGCCGTACTGGATCTACCCGGTTATCGACTACACCGTGGGCCTGTTCGGCGGCGAAACGGTTTCGCGCGTTGTGCTGTGCGACGCAAGCACCGGCGAATGCCAAGACCTGGCCATCGACGAGGTTCCCCAATGGGTCGACCGCGCCTATCCTGCAGAGCTGCTTATCCAGCAGTACAACTGGAGCGGCTCCCTTTCCGGTGGCTGGATCAACTCCTGGCTGGGCCAGAGCGGCGTGAAGCAGACCACGCCCGGCACCGATGGTGAGCTCGGCTACAACTACATTGCCAAGGACGACGACGTTTGGGTGTACTCCGGCGTTACCTCCGCAACGGCCGACAACTCCATCATCGGCTTCGTGCTCATCAACCAGCGCACAGCTGAATCGAAGTTCTTCGCCGTCGCCGGCGCAACGGAGGAATCGGCTATGAGCTCGGCGGAAGGCCAGGTGCAGAACCTGAAGTACGAGGCAACCTTCCCGTTGCTCATCAACGTCGACAACCAACCCACCTACTTCATGGCGCTCAAAGACAACGCGGGCCTGGTGAAGAAGTACGCGATGATCGACATCCAGCGTTACCAGAACGTTGCGGTGGGCGATACGCTCGAGGAAACCGAGAAGTCCTACAAGAAGCTGCTGCGCGCCAACGGCGTTGCGGTTGACGATGGCTCCAGCTCAACCAAGTCGGACAGCTCGGCCACGGGTACCATATCGCTTATATCGCCGGTGGTGCTCGATGGCAACTCGCACTACTACGTGATGCTGAACGGCGACGATACCCTCTACGATTGCCCCATCGCCTCGGTAACCGATATCGTCCGCTACAAGGAAGGCGATTCCGTCACGCTGAACTTCGCTTCGGGCGGCGGCAACCTGGTTACTGTGGAATCTGTCGCAAGCGGCAGTTCCACGCAAGGCTCTTCGCAGGCAAGCGCATAGCCTTTCCGCTTCCAACCAAACAGGCCCTTCGGCAG
>CAVDWN010000058.1:0-6962 GCA_963612535.1 Sphaerochaetaceae bacterium | reverse complement strand
TCTTCCACGGTTATCAGCTCGACATCGGAAGGGCGCAGGTCCTCTTCCTCGGGGACGATCATCACCCACAGGTTCGACTTACCGCCGGGGAAGGCATGGTTGCGCGGAGCGGTGCCGCGGGTAACCTGCCAGTACACGAACTGGTAGTTGCCGTCGCATTTGGCAACCAGGCCGGTAAGCAACTCGAGCAGTTCGTCCTTGGTGATGCCCGGGTCGATTTCCATGTTCTTGCAGCTGTTGAAGAAGCGCTCGATGTGGTCTTCCGAGAACACCACTACCCCATCAAGGGCCATGGTTGCATCGTATACGCCGTCGCCGTAGAAGCTCACGCGGTCGAGGAAGGGCACCTTGAGCTCCTCCAGCAAGCCGACTTCACCGTTGTAATAACCAACATTCTTCATGATGAAAGCCCTTTCCTAGCGAAGCGTGGCCAGCACAACGGCCTTGATAGAGTGCATGCGGTTCTCCGCCTCTTGGAACACACGGGATTGCGGGCCCTCGAACACCTCGTCGGTGACCTCCATCTCGGTAAGGCCGAACTTCTGCTCGATTTCCTGGGCAACCGTGGTCTTCGTGTCGTGGAAGGCAGGCAGGCAGTGCATGAAGATAGCGCCATCGGCAGCGTTCTGCATGACCTTGGCGTTCACCTGGTACGGGGAAAGCTCTTTGATGCGCTGCTCCCACAAGCTGGCAGGCTCGCCCATCGAAACCCAGATGTCGGTATAGATCACGTCGGCGCCCTTGGTGCCCGCCTCAACATCGCTGGTCACGGTGATGGTTGCGCCGTTCTGCGCGGCGATCTGCTGTGCCTTCTGAACAAGCTCGGCATCAGGTGCATCGGCCTCGGGGCAGCAGGCAACGTAGTTCATGCCCATCTTCGCACAGCCAACCATGAGCGAATTGGCAACGTTGTTCTTGGCGTCGCCCATGAACACCACCGTAAGGCCCGCAAGCTTGCCGAAGTTCTCGCGGATGGTAAGGGCATCGGCGATGAACTGGGTCGGGTGAGCCTCGGTGGTAAGGCCGTTCCATACCGGCACGCCAGCGTAATCGGCCAGCGTTTCCACGATTTCCTGGCCATAGCCGCGGTACTCGATGCCGTCGAACATGCTGCCCAGAACGCGGGCGGTGTCCTCGATGGATTCCTTGTTGCCCATCTGGGAACCGGCGGGGTCGAGGTACGTTACCCCCATGCCAAGGTCGTGGCCGGCGATCTCGAACGAGCAGCGGGTGCGGGTAGACGTCTTCTCGAAAAGAAGGACGATGTTCTTGCCTTCCAACTCCTTATGGAGCACGCCCTGCTTCTTCTTCGCCTTAAGCTCTTCAGCCAAGTCGATCATCTCGGTGATCTCGGCGGAAGTGAAATCGAGCAGTTTCAAGAAATGGCGACCAGAAAGAGTACCAGCCATCAATGCCTCCTATGCTATCCGGGTTAACCGGTTGTTCAACGACTCAGCAGCCAAAAGGGCTTGCCCTATTATGGCACACGAAAGCCCTGCCCCTTTCAGCCCCAAAATGGCCAACACAAAGACAGGGCTCGGAGAGCCAATCCTCGTTGAGCTAAGCATGAGCGCAACTGCAAGGCGAAGGCTACCGCAAGCAACAGCAAACGGGCACCAGCCAAAGCCAGCGCCCGTTGCCATGCCAGCCCAAGCTTCCTGCTCAGGCTCCTGTTGCCCTACCACGGTTGGTCGCGCTCGAAGAAACGCTACTCCCCCATGTTCATGCCTTTGTACACCCCGGTGACCGCGTACTCCACCCACTCGGCGATGTTCACCGCATGGTCGCCCACACGCTCGAGGTACTTCGCAATCATGAACAAGTCCAGAGCCAACGTCTCATCGGGCTCGTGCTCGATAATGTGGCGCATGATCTCGCGTTTGGTCTCTTCGAACAGGGCATCTACCTGCTCGTCCTCCGCCGCGCAGGCCCGGGCCTGCTCCAAATCGAGCCCAACGTAAGAAGCAATCGCCTCGCTTACCTGGGAACTTGCCCGCTCTGCCAGCGCGATCAAAGAAGGGAACAGCGTGAAATCCGCCTTCCCGCCAAGGCCAAGGGCAATCTCGCATATCTCCACCGCCTGATCGCCGATGCGCTCCAGGTCGGTCACCATCTTCAGGGCAGCCGTCACTGCACGCAGGTCGGCGGCAACCGGCTGCTCGCGCAGAAGAAGGCGAAGGCAAAGACGCTCGATTGCGCGTTCCTGATCGTCCACGATGGAATCGTTCTGCGCGATCAGATATGCCCGCGTCTCGCTTCCAGCGCGGACCGCCTCAAGCGATCCACTGAGGGCGTCTTCAACCAGAGTGCCCATCTCGATAACGTCCTTACGGAGCGCATGCAGCTCCTCGTCGAAAATCGGTCGTGCCATATCAGCCGAACCTCCCTGAGATGTAGTCTTCGGTACGCTTGTCTTCCGGGTTGGAGAACATGGCCTGCGTAGGCCCGCATTCCACCATTTCCCCCAACAGGAAAAATGCCGTGGTGTCCGAGATTCGGGCAGCTTGCTGCATGTTGTGCGTAACGATGATGATCGTGTAATTCTTCTTCAGCTCGCCCACAAGCTCTTCGATTTTCGAGGTGGAAATAGGGTCCAATGCACTGGTGGGTTCGTCCATCAGCAGCACCTCCGGCCCAACCGCCAGCGCTCGCGCGATGCATAGGCGCTGCTGCTGGCCGCCGGAAAGGCCAAGGGCGTTCTTCTTCAAGCGGTCTTTCAGCTCATCGAAGATCGCCGCCTTGCGCAAAGAGTCCTCTACGATCTCGTCGAGCTCCGCCTTCTTCTTTATGCCGTGGGTACGCGGCCCGAAGGCGATGTTGTCGTAGATGGACATGGGAAACGGGTTGGCCTTCTGGAACACCATGCCAACCTTCTTGCGCAATACGTTCACGTCGTAGCGATCGTAGATGTCTTGGCCATCCAGCGTGATGCGGCCCGTTATCTTGCATCCCTCCACCAAGTCGTTCATGCGGTTCAGGGACTTCAGCAAGGTGGACTTGCCGCAGCCCGAAGGCCCGATCATAGCCGTTACCCGGTTCTTCATGAATGAGATGTTGATATCGGTAAGAGCCTGGTAGTC
Source organism: Sphaerochaetaceae bacterium (assembly GCA_963612535.1). GTDB lineage: Bacteria > Actinomycetota > Coriobacteriia > Coriobacteriales > Eggerthellaceae > Anaerotardibacter. The sequence goes on along the minus strand of CAVDWN010000058.1, from coordinate 3,882 downwards.
GCCATAGAACAAGTCCATGTGCGATACCTCCATCTTTGGGAGGCTACTCATCGCTCATCCCTCCTTTTGCAATTCGTTTGGCAACGGCAGACGTTGCGAAGTTGATAAGCAGCACGAACAGCAACAGCAGCACCGCCGTTGCGTAGGTTGCGTCGATGTGCAGGCCCTCGCTGGCCAGCAGGTACATGTGCACGGCAAGCGTTCGGGTAGAGCTGAACACCGATTCGGGAACGGCAGCGATAGAGCCCGCCGTGTAGATAAGGGCAGCAGATTCCCCAACCGTTCTGCCGATGGCAAGGATGATGCCGCCTAGGATTCCGGGGATTGCAGAGGGCAACACCACCCGAAGCACCGTGCGGAAACGACCTGCGCCCAACCCGAATGAGCCCTCGCGGTACAGGTCGGGCACGGCCAGAAGCGCTTCCTGCGTTGCCCGCATGATGATGGGAAACGTCATGATGGCCATGGTGCACACGCCAGCGAGCAGCGAAAGCCCCCATTGCAGGTAGTACACGAAGAACAAGAGGCCGAACAGGCCGTAGACGATAGAGGGGATGCCCGCCAGCGTCTCGGTGGCAAGCGCCACGATGCGAACGAACCAATTGCCCCGGTCGGTGTACTCGTTCAGGAAGATGGCGGCTCCGATGCCGAACACCGAAGAACAGCTTACCGACAGCAGTATGACGATGAGCGTATTCAGCAGGGCCGGCATGAACGAGCAGTTGTTCGACGTGTACTCAAGCGAGAACATCTCGGGCTTGATCTGGGGAATGCCCATAACCAAGATATAGCCGATGATGAAGCACACCGCACAGATGGTGAGCACAGTTGCCACGTGAACCAACCCGCGGAACACCCACGACGATGCCTTTGCCGGCTTTGAGCGGGAGATCATTGCGCCATTAGCCATTCTTACCCCTCCTCTTCAGCGCAGAGAACGCGAAATTGATGATGAGGATGAACACGAACAAGACGCATGCGGTGCCGATCAGGGCGCCACGATGAAGATCGGCCGCATAGCCCATCTCCAACACGATGTTCGCCGTCATGGTGCGCACGCCGTCGGTGATGGCGGAAGGCATCTTCACCTGGTTGCCGGCGATCATGATCACCGCCATGGTTTCACCGATGGCACGGCCGATAGCCAGGATGATGGAGGCCAAGATGCCCGAAACCGCAGCCGGAAGCACAACCTTCATAACGCTCTGCTCATGGTCGGCACCCAAGGCAAGCGCGCCCTCGTAATAGCTCTGGGGCACCGCGCGCAGAGCGCTTTCGGATAAGGTGATGATGGTGGGAAGGATCATCACGCCCAGAACCAACGAAGCACAAAGGATGGATTGCCCCGTTCCGCCGATGTTGTCGCGGATGAAGGGAACCAGCACCACCAGGCCGAAGAAACCGTAGACAACCGAGGGGATGCCCGCCAGAAGCTGAACGCCGCTCTTGGCGATGCGGGACACCCGCTCCGATCCGAAGCAGGCCAGGAAAACCGCGCAGAGGATGCCCAAAGGAACGCCAACCAGAAGCGCACCAGCCATCACATACAGGCTGCCGACGATCATCACGCCGATCCCGAACACCTCGCTGGAAGGCTTCCATGAAGTGCCGAAGATGAATTCGGGAAGCCCGATCTGCGCTATGGCGGGAACGCCGTTTCCGAAGATAAAGATGCAGATTACCAAAACTGCAGCCACCGAGATGGCTGCAGCCAGGCCAAAGAGCATCTTCGCGATAAGCTCTTTTGCTTGAGTCATAGGGGTTAGCCGATCTCGCTCCACTTGGTGATCTGGCCGGTGAAGATCTGCTTCACCTGATCACTGGTAAGGGAATCGACGTTGTTGCCCTTGTTCAGAATCACGGCGATGCCATCGGTGGCGATTACCGTGTTCTGGGCACCCTGAGCGGTCTCGGAATCCTTCAGCTCGCGGGAAGCCATGCCCAGATCGCACGCACCTTCGATTGCAGAGGTAACGCCGGTGGTGGAATCAGACTGGTTCACCTCAACCGTGACGTTGGGGTTCAGCGCCTTGTAAGCCTCGGCGAGCTTTTCCATCACGGGGGTGACGGAAGAAGAACCGGCAACGGTCACCTTGCCGGAGAGGCCAGATGCGCTGTAGGAAGCGGAGGCGTCCATGGGGATGTAACCCTCTTCTTCGACGACCTTCTGACCATCGGCGGAAAGGATGAAGCTCATGAAGTCCTTGGCAACGTCGCTGAGTTCCTTGGAGCTGTTGGTAACCACGTTGAAGGGACGGGAAACCTTGTAGGTGCCACTCTTCACGTTGGCAGCAGTTGCTTCGGCGCCGTCGATCTTGGCGGCCTTGACCGTGTCGTCGAGCGAACCAAGGGAAATGTAGCCGATTGCGTCGGAGTCGTTGGCAACTGTGGTCTTCATTACTGCAGTGGAGTTGGTGATTGCGGCGGATTCGGTGGTCTTGTCTACCTTCTTGCCGCTGTCATCCTTTTCCTCGATGCCGAACAGCTCGATGAAGGCACCGCGGGTGCCAGATCCGTCTTCACGGGAGGTAACGTTGATGGATGCATCCTGCGAAGAGGAATCCTTCGAGTTGTTGCTGCCGCAACCCGCCAGCAAGCCGCATGCCGCAACCATGCATGCGCCCATCGCAATGGCGAGTACCTTGTTCCTTACGCTTGTCACTTTCACTTTCCTTCTTTCTCTACTTCTGGCAGACCCGGAAGATCACCGTTCGGTCTGCCTGTTTACAGGCTCATCATCCGAGAGAGCGGAAAGCAGTTGGTTACACAAAGCTGAAAGATGGTAAGCCCCACGTAAACGCGGGAACTGATTATTAGAAAGTTGTTAAACACAGCAGGAAGCACAGCGGATGTCGCATAATTCAGTTAACAAATGAAAGGAAAAGCCGTGACCACCATCCTACTCATCGAAGACGACCCAACCATCCGCCTTGCCACCGAGTTCTCGCTTACCAAGCACGGCTACGCGGTAAGCTCCTGCGAGGATGGCACGTCCGGCTATGAAGCGGCGCTTTCAATCGAGCCCGACCTGGTGCTGCTAGACGTGATGCTTCCCGGCATGGACGGCTTCGAGGTTGCAAAACGGCTGCGAAACGAAAGCTTCAACTCCCCCATCCTGATGCTTACCGCCTTGGATTCCGACGAAGACAAGATCAAGGGGCTCGATGCCGGTGCCGACGACTACGTGACGAAGCCGTTCAGCACCGATGTGCTTTTGGCGCGCATACGGGCCAACCTTCGCCGATCGGAGATGGACGGCGTAAGCACCACGGCCCCGCAAACCTACGGCGACCTTACTTTGGATACCCAGAATTGCACGGCGAGCGTAAAAGGCAAAACCCTGAAACTGCGCAGCAAGGAATTGCAACTGCTCTTCGCCCTGGCAGAACGCGAGGGAATGCTCTGCCGCCGAACCTGGCTTACCCAAAAGGTATGGAAGGAAGACTACCTCAGCACTTCGCGCACGATAGACGTCCACATCCGCCGCTTGCGCTCGGTGCTCGACGAGGCAAGCGACTACACCTTCATCCATACGGTTCATGGTATGGGCTATCGTTTCGAGCCCGTAGCGCGCAACGCGGAAGACGAGTAAAGGATGAGGGCCTTTTCATCCAGGAAAAGCCTTTCGGAGGAAGGTGCAGGTACAGCCCGCAAATGGGAGCGCAGGTTCCTTCTGGGCTATCTTGTCATAGCCGTGTTCTTCGTTGGCTGCTTTTTGGCCTTTGTGTACACCCCCATCAACGAGCAGGTGGAGGCCCGTCAGATTGCGAACCTCACCACAACCGCCCAAGCCCAGGCCAATACCCTGAGCTCGAGTTCTGACGCGCAATCGTTCGTGCAGGCCGCCGTGCAGGGAACCGACCTCCGTGAAACGCTTATCGC
>CAVDWN010000057.1:0-6990 GCA_963612535.1 Sphaerochaetaceae bacterium | reverse complement strand
GGCGCCAAGGCAAACAGCTGGTTCAGCCATCTCGCCTTCGAGTACCCCGGCGAAGACGCCAGCAACGAATGGTGCGAGCCGGTGGACGACGCAGCCTATAGCGCGCTGGAAGATTAGGGAAAAGGCGCGAGCGAATATATCTGATTGGAAGGAAACGCAATGAGTAAGAACATGCTGGTCGCGTACTACACCTGGACCAACGGCAACACCAAGAAAATAGCCGAGCAGCTGGCTGCAGCATGCGGAGCCGATCTGGAGTGCATTGATACCGTTGTGCCTTACCCCGACGACTACGACGCAACCGTCAGCCAGGCGCAGGACGAGGTCAACGCCGGCTTCGAACCGGAAATCAAGCCACTTGCGCACAACCTTGCCGACTACGACGTCGTTGCAATCGGCACGCCCACCTGGTGGTACACCATGGCGCCGGCGGTGAAAACCTTCATCGGCAACGCCAACTGGGCAGGCAAGACCGTCGTAGCCTTCTCGACGAGCGCCGGATGGCCCGGCAGCACCAATACGGACATCGAGAATGCCGCGGCGGGCGCCGCAGCGATGCCCAGCCTCGAAGTCACCTTCGACTCCACTGGCGGCACAGAGCAGAAAACCCCGCAAGCCGACGTCGATGCTTGGATCGAAGCTGTTAAGAAGTCATTAGGCTGAGCTTCAAGGAATAACTAGAGTGGCGAAGGCGGCATCAGGAGTGCCACCTTCGCCTTTGCTATCACCTTTGCCATTAAGCCCAATCGAAAGTGTCTGCACCGGCGCCGATCTCGAAATGAAGCTCGTCTGTTCGGCGATGTCGACGATGCGCATCCCCGAGCACGGACCCATGATCATGATAGAGATCAGCAGCTGGTACGTTTCATCTCCGAGGGCGGAAAACATCTTCTGGCACGTTGCGAACTCCTAGCGCAGCTTCGCAGATTCTTCTTGCGAGTTCATGAGGGTCCTCCCGCGCAGCACCGTCGCTGAGGTTCATCTGTTCAATCGCTTGGACAGATCTGTTATATCATCGCGACGCCGAGCCTTCGACATCTGTAAAGAAATGCAAGACGGTTAAGGGTGGCTGAAGCGACCTCTCGCCAACGCCTCTTACTGCGCGCTTCCGCCGGCAGCCTGGCGTTGCGATTCTAGGAAGAAGCGCATGATGTCTGAACGGCTGACGGAACCCATCAAAACGCCGCCTTCAAGCACGGGCAGCTTCTTCACTTTAGAATCTGAGAGAAGGCGGAGCACTTTTCCAAGGGAATCCCTCGAATCGGCGCAAATCACGTTGCGGTTCGCAAGATCCAGCGCCTTGGTCGAAAGCATCTGCGGCACGGTGTTGCAAAGGTCGATTCGCACGAGCATCTGCGCCAGAGCATCGACGCTGCTTGTCGGCTGGCCCAAATTCCCCGATAGGAACCTGATGACGTCGCCATCGCTCAAGAATCCCACGACATGCCTGCGCCCATCGAGTATCGGTATGGCCCCCGATTCGGTGCGCAGCATCACGTCGATTGCCTGGGCGATGGTCGCGCCGTCGTCCACCGAAAAGACCTCACGCTTCGCAAGCTCGGAAACAGGCATCTCTTCCAGCGTGTTCCAGCGGGCCCGCCTTCCTTCGGGGGCGATTCCGGCAGTGACCTGCGCACGCACCACGCGGCGTGCGAACCAAACCGATAAGAACAAGCCCGCCACAGCGATTGCAGCCGCCACCCACACAGACGTCGAGAACCCATGGGCTTCGGCCGCGCCTTTGACAAAGCCTCCTGCCGTTGCTGCATTGCTTGCGGAAGAGTACACGCCAACGAGCAGCGCCGGCCCCAAGCAGGCGGCAACCTGGACGAACAGGTTCACGAGAGACACGCCGCTCGCATGTTGCTCTTCACGCAACAAAGAAAGGCCTGCCGTTTGGGATGGGGCCATGGCCAAACCCACGCCGGCGTAGGTGATGACGGCCCCCGCAACAACCTCGATCAAACAGGAATCGCTCGCAAATGCGGCAACGAAGCACTGCCCGATAGCCATGGCGAGAAACCCCAGCGGAACAAGAGGCCATGGGCCCTTGGAATCCATCACCCTTCCCGCAACCACGGCCATGGCGGCATTCACCAATATCGGTACCAGAAGGAGCAAACCCGCCTCGAACGCCGAAAATCCAAGCGCGTCTTCGAAATACAGAACCAAGACAACACTCATGGAGAACGTCGTGAGCATGGCGACCAAGCTCAAAACGCATGCCGAGGGAAACCCGCTCTTCTTGAATGGGCCGATATCCAGAATAGGATCGTCGAGCGTCGTTTGCCTCTTGACGAAAAAGGCTATGGCGGCGGCGCCTAAAAGAAGTGAAACGACAGCCGCCGCAATCTCGCTTGTGATCTGCACGAATCCGAAAACGAGCGCGGTCAGCCCGAAAGACGCGAGCGCCGCCGATGCGAAATCGAGCCGAACTTTTTGGGGGCTCGCATAGTTTCGGACAGCGAAAACGCCGGCAACGGCAATGGCCACGATGGCGACGCACGGAACGACGAAGATATATCGCCAGCCGAACATTGAGGCCATGAACCCCGACACAACGGGGGAAACCGCAGGGCCGAGGGTGATGCAGCACGAACCGATGGCGAGATACGTGCCCATCTTCTGCTTAGGGGCCAAAGCCAAAACCGACGTCATCATGACGGGAATGAAAATGCCCGTGCCGAGTGCCTGCACAAGCCTGAAAAGCAGCAGCATCGGAAAAGCGACGGAGGCAAAGGCCCCGATGCATCCGATGGCGAGAAACGCCGCGCCAGCGAATATGAGCTTGCGAATGGAAAAACGCCGAAAAAGAAACGCGCTCAGCGTGACCATGACCGTGGTTACGATCATGTAGCCGGTGACAAGCCATTGCGATGTGACGTACGTGATGCCGAAGGCGCCGATGATGTCGGCAAGGGCAACATTGATGATGTTCTCATTGAAGGCCGCCACGAACGCCGCAGCATAGAGAGCGACAAGGGTTCGAGAGTTGGTTTGATTCAAGGCTCAGCCTCGCTTTCGTTTCAAAGGGTAACCATGAGTTTGAAAAACACATGCTACGCACGCCTGAAACGGCAGAGGCATTGCATTGGAAAATAGTTTTACGATCAAACAGGCAGAGTATAGCAAATGCGAAAGGCCCTCCGCCCGCTTGTCGCGCCGAAAGGCGATACCGGAATAGTTTCAATATATCGGAATCCCTAAAACTATTCCGCTAGCGGTATACTTTGCGGTAGGGAAAGGGGCATGGCGATGATATCTACGGCAGATGCGGCAAAGCTATTGGGCGTTTCGCCCCGTAGGGTACGTGCGCTTATCGATGCAGGCGATTTAAGGGCGCAGCGCGTTGGCCGCGCCTGGTTGGTTGATGAGGCCTCGGTCCGCAACCGTGCAAATTCCGCCGTCCTGCTCGGTCGCCCCAAAGACGGCGAGCGCGACCCGTCTGCGATAACCTCGTTTGTCCTGATGAACCGCAATCACGAGGTTGCCCGCTTCCAATTCAACAAGAACCGCGAAAGGGTTGTTTCCCTTGAGCCTTTGCAGGATGTGGGCTGGGCTCCGCTCGGTGCTTGCAGCGCACCCGGTAAGATCCATGGCGATTTCCTGCAGCAGTGGATGGCGAACCGTTCCATTCCCGAGGCGCGCCCCCGTATTGGCGTTTTGCTGGAACAGGCGGGCTTTGCGAATGTGAGCCAGCTCGTTATCTCGTCGTTGGGTCTGGGCCTTTCCGATCAGTACTGGTTCAAACCTATAGACGCACAGTCGGGAAAAGCACTGCCGCTGAACTGGGAAGACATCAACTACTTCGACAACGGCTTCGATGATTCTTTCGGTGCGGCGCTTATGGGTGTTGGGTCATCCAGCGAGGCGAAGCGTGCTCCCTCCAACACCACCAACGGCATGCTCGAGAAGCGCTGGGTCATGCGAAAGGGGAAGCCATTCTTGATGAAGGGCTCCACGCCGGGGTCGAACCGCGAGCCTTTCAGCGAATTGCTGGCAACGAAGCTTTTCGAGCGTTTGCTTGAGCCGGGTGAATACGTTCCCTACGAATTGATGTTCGAGAACGGAAAGCCCTATTCGCTCTGCCCCGACATGCTTGATGCTGGGCAGGAGCTTATTCCCGCCAACGACGTAGTCGACTGCTACGGCTTGCATCATGCCGGGCTGTACGAACAGTATGTGCGCCAAGCATCGGAACTGGTTGGCCGCAATTTGCGCGAAAGCATCGACAAGATGATCGTGTGCGACTACCTGATGGCGAACGACGACAGGCACCTGTTCAATTTTGGGCTTATCCGAGAAGTTGAGTCACTGCAGGTAACGGGCTGCGCGCCTTTATACGATTCCGGGTGTGCCTTCTTTGCTCGAGCGACGTTGGCGCAACTGCGTGCCAAACGGTATTTCTACGATAGCCACCCGTTCAGGGAAAACCCTTACAGCCAGCTTGCTTTGGTGGAAAGCCTCGATTGGCTCGATGCCGAGAAGCTGGATGGTTTCGCCGATGAAGCGCGCGAAGTGCTTTCGCGGAACGAGGATCTAACGGAAGAGTTCGTGGAATTGGCGGCAAAGCATATCCAACGCAACATAGACAGGGTCATCGATCTGTCGCTTGAGCTGGGGCGCTAGCCTGGCGCAACATCCGGGGCGTTGACACGAAGCCGCAGCGTTGACCTTCCTAGGCGCTGTATTTTTGTTCGTCGGAAAGTCTTCTGTTCGTTGGCTTCTGTCGCTATGTTGGCCTCTGCGGCAAGCTGGATGCAAAAGCAAAGCACCCCAGCACATCATCGATGAGTGGTTGAAAGACGATTGCAAAGATGGCATCGAGCAGATTATTTCGGTTATGCAGCAATGTGTAAAACGAGTCGTGTAAAAACCAATCAGAGCTGTTATATCTTCATCCTCTCGGTTCCGACGTTCGAAAAGAAACGTGAGATGATTACCTGATGAAATTGGTGTAGACGGTCGGTTCGGGCGGGGCGGGCTGAATGTCCGCCTGCTCGGCTTGGTGGATCGCCTTGATGAGGAAAGCCATGTTGTGACCGAGCATGCGCATCGTCCGAAGGCCTTCGGCATCCTGCTCGCGCAGCAGCTTGGCTTCAGCACCTGTTGGACAGCGCTCACCTTCAAGAAGCGCTTACAGCAGCGGGTGTCGACCTCGGCAAGGTCGACTGGCGCAGGCTCGGGTGCGTGTATTGACCATGGTGCTTGGTGCGGTTGCCGTATTGGATGGCGAATTTGGGGCACCGGTGCAGACAACCAAGGCACATGACGCAGCGGTCGGCGACCCAGGCGGGGCGCTCGCCGCGCATCTCGATGGCGCATGCGGGGCAGTTGCGCTCGCACAGCCCGCAGCCGATGCAGGAGTCCTCGACCGCGAAGTGGTTGGTACGGCGCATGGCGGCGTACTCCAGGGCGTGAACCGTTTTGCTGAGGAGAAGCGGCATCTTGCGGTCCATGAAGTCGCCGTGGGCACGAGCGCGAACCTTGGCGATGATTCGATCTATTTGCGGTTCGGCAGCGTCGTTGATGCTTCGCACTTTGGCTTGATCGCTCAGGTCGAATAGCGGCGTCCAAGTGTCCGGCATCTTTACGCTGAACCGCGCTGAAAGCGAGAGGCCCTTCCTGCGCAAGATATTCTGAGCGAAATGACCGATTTGTCCCGGCGTGGTGCCGTAGGTGGCCGTAAACCAGAGATAGTCCGGAGCAGGGTCAGGCTCTAGCTGCTGCAGGAACTCGCGAACGATAATGGGCAGGCCCCAGGCGTAGGTAGGGGAGACGATGCCGATGGGTTCGTTTTGGCCGGCGGGCAAGAGGGTGCTGTCGGCTCTGCAATCGGCGATAGAAACTGCCATATCGCCCGTTGCAGCGGCAATGCGCTCGGCAACGTAGCGGCTGTTGCCCGTGGCGGAGAAGTAGATGATCATTGGCGCTTTCCTAACCCAATCCTGCGAACCTGACTAGGACCGTGTGCGGTACGAGTTTGGCCAGCAAACGGTACGCTTTATAGGGTGCCCCCGTGGTGTAGACGGCGTGGCCGCGTTTTGCCGCTTTGAGCGACTTGACCGCCGCGACCTTGGGGTCGATGACCGGCAGGCGCTTCTGGCCGTCGGTGAGCTCGATCATATCGCCGTTCCTGCTCATTTCCGTGAGCATGAGGCCCGGGCACACGGCGCAGACGTTGATGCGGCGGTGGCGCAACTCCTCGCGAAGGCCCAGGCACAGCGCCGAGAGGTACGACTTTGATGCGCAGTAAACGATGAGGTTCGTGTTGGGAACGAATGCCGAGGTGGACGACACCTCCAATATCGTGCCGCCGTCAACGATGTAGGGCAGGCAGGTTTTAGTGATAGCCGTCGCGCCCTTGCAGTTGAGGTCGATTATCTTGAGCATGTGGTCGAGGTCCATTTCCTCAAACGGGGCGCCGCCGGCCATACCGGCGTCGTTGATCAGCAGTTGGACCTGCGGCTTCTCGCGCTTGAGTCGTTGGGCAAGCGCCTCGTAGGAATTCATGTCGGTCATGTCCATTGGGATTACGACGCAGCGTTTGTCGGGGTGCGCTGCGGCGACCTGCTGTAGGCGCTCTTCCCTTCGGGCAATGAGCCATAGCTCGTCTACCTCGGGGAATACCCGCGTAACGGCGTCGACGTAGCAGGTGCCAAGCCCCGACGAAGCCCCGGTGATGATTGCGATGCTCATGCGGTCCTCCAGATTGACAGACGTTTTAAGTTGGACATATGCAAAAGTTCATGCAATTATCTAAAAGCTCAGGGGCGGGTATTTCAAGTTGCAGAATTGATGCCACGTCCAATGTTGGACATATCCGCGATTCTGTAAAAGGAGCGCCATGAAACGCGACCTCACCAAGCCGCTCACGCGCGGGGCAAAGCGCACGCTGGACGCCTTCAGCTCGCAGATGTTTGCGCTGCTGGCCAAGAAGCCCTTCGAAGACATCGCCGTGGGCGAGCTGTGCGAGCGCGCGCAGTACCC
>CAVDWN010000056.1:0-7008 GCA_963612535.1 Sphaerochaetaceae bacterium | reverse complement strand
GATTCGTGGCAAGAGCTTTCCGGATCGCAAACCGTGATTCGCATCACGGAAGACGTGAGTGAGACGGACTTCGGGTATTCAACCTATGCAGAGGCGTGGTTGATGGGCGACCAATGGCATTGGCTGCCGGGCCATAGCATCAAGGTGAAGCTGTTCCTGAATGATGGGTCGGTTGGCTATGGTGAAGAGCTGGTTGGCAATGCCGTGTTCTCTTTGCCGCGCGAATCTGCGGTTGCCTCTTACGACAAAAAGCAGGTTGCCCTTGGATGCAAGTTGGATAACCCAGAGCAATTGGACTCCTCGCACCTAGGCGAGCTGGCCAAGATCAGGGCTACCTTCTCTGCGTTCATTGATGCTTTGGCGCAGGATCTCCATCTTGAATCTTCTGCAACAGCGCTCCTGAAGGCCCTGGTGATCGGCGAAAGACAGCAGCTGTTTCAGGAAGATGTATATCAGGATGTAAAGATCTGCGGCTTGGCTCATATGGTAGCGGTGTCCGGCGCGCATCTGGTGATTGTTCTTGGGTTGGTTCATTCCGTGCTGAATGCGCTTAAGCTGCCCCGAACGGTCGGGATTGCGGTGCAACTTCTGTTTCTTGGTGTTTACCTGATAATGGTCGGATTCCCTGTATCGTGCATTCGGGCAAGCGTGATGGCCGCCGTTGGCTTGATCTCGTTTACCGCGCATAGGCGCTCATACGCCTTATCTTCCTTGGGTGTGGCTATGGTGGCGTTGATCGCCGTGGATCCTTCCTCTGCTTGCTCGCTTTCCTTTGCGCTTTCGGCATTCTCGACGTTGGGCATCGTGTTGTTCACTCCCTTGCTGATGGCGTGGTTGCCGCCGGTAGGAGACAGGCTTAGAGGATTTGTTGTTGAGCCGTTTGCTATGACTATGGCTTCCCTGCTGTTCACGTTCCCTTTGAGCATTGGCGCCTTTTCTCAGTTTTCCCTGGTCGCTCCACTCGCCAACATCGTTGTTGTGCCATTGGTAAGTGCTTCCTGCGTTTTGGGCGTGCTTGCGTTCGCGGCAATGAGCGTTCCCTTGCTCGGGGTGCTGTTTTCGCTTGGCTCGTATGCATTCTGTTTTGCATTCGCACAGGCGGCTGCGGGGCTTGCCGCGGTTCCATTTGCCTCGGTGCCGGTTTCGCTGCCTTTTTGGTTTCTCGTTGGGGCTAGCTTGCTGTCGGCTGTATTGCTCTGGTGCGTATGGCCGGCTAAAGCTCCCGTCCGCTGTCTAGGGATAACGTGTCTGGCTCTTCTGCTTTGTTTAGCGGTAGGGGCAGCCCGAAACACCGTCGGCACTTCGGTGAGCATGTTGGATGTGGGTCAGGGCGATGCGATCCTCTTCAAAAGCAAAGGGGCAACCCTGCTCGTGGACACCGGGAATCAGACCGCAAATCTACTAGCTGCACTTTCCGGGCAAGGGGTGCACCATCTGGATGCGATTGTCATAACCCATCCTGACGACGATCATTGCGGAAGCTTGCCGGCACTGAGGGGTGTTGTTTCCTGCGATAGGGTGTTTTTCGCCAAAGGCATCAAGTCCCTTTCGGCCGATAAGGCGGTCTCGGTCGTCGAAAACGCGGCAAGTTTGGTGGGGGAGCGGAATGTGGGCGAGTTATCCGTTGGCGATTCGCTGCAAGTTGGCGCTCTTTCCCTGAAATGCATTTCCCCGGCGACGCTTGAAGAAGAAGGCGGGAACCAAGACAGCGTTGTTCTGTCTATGCGTAGCGACCTCGATGCAGACGGTGTGCCGGAATGGAGCGGTTTGTTCGGGGGAGATGCCGAGAGCGAGATCTTGCAGAGCCTAGAGGATTCAGGGGCTATAGGCGAAGTGGATATCTTGAAAGTAAGCCATCATGGAGCAAAGGCCGGGATGACCGAAAAGCTTGCAGAAGAGCTGAGTCCGCAATTGGCGCTGATAAGCGTGGGCAAAGGCAATAGGTATGGGCATCCGACCCAGACTACGCTTGAGTATTTGCAGCGACAGGGCTCGCAGGTGCTTAGGACGGATGACCAAGGCACGGTGGTGTGTAGTTTGGAGCCGAGCGATGTGAAGGTTTACTGCTTGCGATAGAATCCTTGCCATGGCTACATCTAAGAAACAACCTGCGCTCTTGCCTTGCTACCTTATTGTTGGCGAAGACGAGCTGAAACGTGAAACGGTTATCAAGCGCCTTCGTGAGCGCTTGGCTAAAATGGGCGATCTGTCCTTCAATTCCGAATCGTTTTCCGGTGCTACCTGCACAGGTGAGCAGGTTGTAGCCGCTGCGAACACCTTGCCTTTCGCAAGCGAGGTCAGGCTGGTTGAAGTCCACGACGTGGAAAAGATGAAGAAGGCCGATACTGAGCTTCTGGTTTCCTACTTGCAAGCTCCCTGCCAAACCACGGTGTTGGCTCTGTTGGGCACGAAGTTGGCCAAGAACACCCGACTCTACAAGGCGGTTGCGGCCGTCGGGAAGTCGGCGGTTATCGATTGCGCTCCTTTTGCCCGGAAAGACCTTGCGGGTGCTGTGCGTTCTATGGCTGTTGGGCATGGCATCGCCATTACCCAAGGTGCCGCAGTGGCCCTTATCGACCTAGTTGGCTCCAATACGGTAGCGCTTGATGGCGAGCTGAAGAAGCTGGCTCTTTCCCATAGGGGCACCGACCCGGTCAACGAAAACGAGGTGCTTGCCTTGGTGGCTCGCACTGCCGAGGTCAAGCCTTGGGATTTCGTTGATGCCTTTTCCCGCAGGAATGCCGAGCGTTGCATCTACCTTATGAACAGGCTGGGAAACACCTCGCCCTTTGCTTTGCTCTCGATGTGCGTAACGCGCATTCGCGAGCTCATAACCGTTAAGGCCCTTATCCGCCGCGGTGAGCAAGGGCGCCTTGCCAGTGTTTTGAAGATGCCCGATTGGCGCCTGAAGAATCATCGTGCTTTTGCCCAGATGTTCTCTATGGATGAACTGGTAGCAGCTCTTCGTTCCGCTCGCGATGCGGAGCAGGCAATGAAAAGCGGGTCGGATCAATCCCAGGAATTCGTTTCCTGGATGCTTGGGGTTTGCAAGAAAAGCTAGGCTTTGGGCCTTAGGACTCGGTATGCGCTGAGCCCCCTCGCGTTCAACGTTTGCGAACCTGCAGTCCTCTGCGTCTTCTTGCCGTATCGCTGCTCCGCTTTTCGCAGCGTTGCGATGGCTCAAAGCTGGTTCAGGCAACAAGAAAGGGGCCCATATTGAGCCCCTAACTTGTTGATATGCGGATGGATCCGAAAGGATTCAGATTCCGATTTACTCGGCAGCCTCTTCTTCAGATGCTTCCTCTGCAGCGGCAGCGGCCTCTTCGGCAGCCTTCTTCTTGGCAGCAGCCTTCTGGGCCTTCTGGGTTGCCTCGCGGCGCTTGGCCTTTTCAGCCTCTGCGGCGGCCATGGCTTCCTTACGTGCAGCCTTAGCAGCAGCCTTCTTGTTGCCGGTAGCGGCAGCAGCCTTCTTTTCGGCCGGCTTGTAAGCAGCGATGTCTTCAGCGGTTACAACGGTGTTGGCGAGCTTCATGACGCCGCTCTTGCGGTTAGCTGCCTGGCGCTTGTGGATAACGCCCTTGGTTACAGCCTTATCGAGCAGACGGCATGCATTGAGAGCTGCCGCATAAGCCTTTGCACCGTCCTTGGCCTCTACGGCCTCACGGACAACGCGGATGGCGGTCTTAAGCTCAGAACGAACTGCACGATTACGCATGCGTGCCTTTTCGTTGGTGATGATTCGCTTCTTCTGACTTTTAATGTTCGCCACGTTTTATCCTCCGTATTATTTATTTTTCTGTAGACGAAAACTCTAGGATCTTACCACAAGAAATCGGTCATGCCCAGATAACAGTTGCTCTATTATTGCGAAGTCAATCGCTCAATGCAACTGGTGGGGTAGAATCCAGTAATGTTGCCTTTGACGGCATATCGAAGAAATGCGAACTGCGTTCACGGTGATAGGAAACCATGGCACTCAATCCAACTTATATAAGGAACTTCAGCATCATCGCCCATATCGATCACGGCAAATCCACGCTCTCGGACCGTATCCTTGAGCTCACCGATACCGTATCGAAGCGCGACATGCAGGAGCAACTGCTTGATTCCATGGACATCGAGCGCGAGCGCGGCATCACCATCAAAAGCCAGGCGGTTCGTGTTGATTACACCGCTGATGATGGACAGCTGTACCATTTCAACCTTATCGACACGCCGGGCCACGTCGACTTCACCTACGAGGTGTCCCGTTCCCTTGCCGCCTGCGAAGGAGCGGTTCTGGTGGTGGACGCCACGCAGGGCATCGAGGCGCAAACCGTTGCCAATGCCATGATGGCCATGAACGCCAACTTGGAAATCGTCCCTCTTATCAACAAGATCGACCTTCCCGCCGCCGAGCCCGAGCGCGTTCGCGGTGAGATCGAAGATGGCCTGGCCATCCCTGCCGACGATGCGGTTCTTGCCAGCGGCAAAACCGGCGAGGGCGTGCACGACCTGCTTGAGGCCATTGTGTACAACATCCCGCATCCTGAAGGGGATGCGGATGCGCCCCTTTCCGCGCTGATCTTCGACTCGTATTTCGATGCCTACCGCGGCGTGGTCGCCTTGGTGCGCATCGTGAACGGCTCCATGCGCAAGGGCCAGGCTATCCGCATGATGGCCACCGACACACATGCGCTGGTGGAAGAGGTAGGCGTGCGCCGTCCCACCGAGGTTCCCTGCGATGAGCTTGGTGTGGGCGAGGTTGGTTACCTGGTTACCGGCCTGAAAGACCCTTCCAAGGTGAAGGTAGGCGATACCGTGACGCTCGAGACGGGCGGTTGCGCCGAGCCCCTTCCCGGCTATCGCGATGTGAAGCCCATGGTATACACCGGGCTTTTCCCCATCGAGGCGGACCAATACGAAGAGCTGAAGGATGCACTTGCGAAGCTCACGCTGAACGACCCGGCTCTTGTGTACGAGGCCGAGAACAGCCATGCCCTTGGCTTCGGTTTCCGCGTCGGCTTCCTGGGGCTGCTCCATATGGAAGTGGTGAAGGAGCGCCTGGAGCGCGAGTTCGGCTTGGACCTTCTGGCCACCGCCCCCTCGGTTGAGTATCACGTGTACAAAACCGATGGCGAGATGATCTCGCTCCATTCGCCGCAGGACATGCCCGACAACAGCGAGATCGACCATATCGAAGAGCCCTACCTGAAGGCCAAGATCCTTATCCCGCCCGATTACGTGGGCGCGGTGATGGAGCTTACCGTGGCCCGCCGTGGCGAGTTCAAGACCATGAACTACCTGAACACCAACACGGTTGAGATGCTGTGGGAGATGCCGTTGTCCGAGCTGATCATGGACTACTTCGACCAGCTGAAAAGCAGGACCAAGGGCTATGCTTCGCTCGATTACGATTTCGATGAATACAAGCCCTCCAAGCTGGTGAAACTGGACATTTTGCTTTCCGGCAAGCCCATCGACGCGCTTTCGTTCATCGTTCACTCCGACAAGGCCTACGATCGCGGCCGTGTGCTCACCGAAAAGCTGAAGGAGATCATTCCTCGTCAGCAGTTCGAGGTGCCCATCCAGGCCGCTGTGGGCGCTCGCGTGCTTTCGCGTCAAACCGTTCGTGCAGTGCGCAAGGACGTTCTTGCCAAGTGCTATGGCGGCGATATCTCGCGCAAGCGCAAGCTGCTGGAAAAGCAGAAGAGGGGCAAGAAGCGCATGAAGAACATCGGCAATGTCGAGGTTCCCCAGGAAGCGTTCATGGCCATCCTCAAGGTTGACGAGTAGGGGGCGATTCCGTTGGCGAAGAAACGCGAAGAATACGATTGGCTCAACGATCCCTTCGACGAGAAGAAGGCTGCACAGGAAGCCCAGCAGGCTCGGATGTCCACCGGGTCTAAGGCCGCGCTCGGCTGCGGTTGCATTGCAATCGTCATTGCCGTAGCGGCGCTGCTCGTTGTTGCCGCTGTCCAGTTCATCGCCATCACGGCTTAAGTTGGTGCTCTTCGGTGCTCTACGATAACCGGCGCATCATCCTTGCCCCAATGGCCGGCGTTGGGGACGTGGTATTCCGCCAGATCTGCCTGGAACTGGGCGCTCAGCTCACCTATACCGAGATGGTTTCCGCGAAGGCGCTGAGCTACGCCAATGAGAAAACCACCCATTTGCTCGATCTGGCCCCTAATGAGGAAAAGGTTTCGGTGCAGCTGTTCGGTCATGAGCCGGATACTATGGCCGAACAGGCCAAATGGGTCGAGGACTCCATCGGTGGCAAGCTTTTCTCCATCGATATCAACATGGGCTGTCCTGCTCGCAAGATCGCTGGCAAGGGCGATGGCTCTGCATTGATGAAAGACCCTGCCCTTGCCTCCAAGATCATCGAGTCCGTTTCTCGGGCGGTGGAAGTGCCCGTTACCGTGAAGTTCCGTCGCGGGTACGACGTGGGCAACGAGACCGCATTGGAATTCGCCTTGATGGCGCAGGAATCGGGTGCCGCGGCCGTTGCGGTTCACGGCCGCTATGCCCAGCAGTTCTATCGCGGCGAAGCGGACTGGGGCATCATCGCTCGAATCAAGCAGGCGCTTTCCATTCCCGTTGTGGGTAACGGCGATGTGGTTGATGGTGAAAGCGCCCTGGCGATGTTCGTGCAGACGGGCTGCGATGCCGTGATGGTCGGCCGCGCTGCCCAGGGCAACCCCTGGGTGTTCCAGGACATCGAGCAGCGCATGGCGGGGAATCCCGGCTTCGAAGGGCCTTCCGCCAGTCAGAAGATGGCTTTGGCCACCAAGCATGCCAAGCTGCTTTCCCAGGTAGCCGGCACGAACATCGTGCGTATGCGAAAGCATGCCATGTGGTACTTGGCGGGCATGAGGGATGCTGCTGTTTTCCGGCGTCGGGTGAACGATGCCGTCACGTTCGAGGACTTCGAGGAGATCTTCGAGGATGCCTGCCGTCATAGCCTGCAGGTAGAGTAGCCGCCATGGATTGGGAGCCTTATCGCGCGCTGTACCTGCATGTCCC
>CAVDWN010000055.1:0-7016 GCA_963612535.1 Sphaerochaetaceae bacterium | reverse complement strand
ATCCGCGATGCCTACGAAACCGGCCGCGGAAGCCTTACCATCCGCTCTACCTGCCGCATCGAGGAAGGCAAGAACGGCAGGCAGTCCATCGTGGTTTCCGAGATTCCCTACCAGGTGAACCGCACGAACCTGCTGAAGAAGATCGCCGACCTGATTCGCGACAAGAAGCTTCCCGAGATCTCGAACGTGCACGACGGCGCCGACCGCCACGGTATCGACATCATCATCGAGCTGAAGCAGAACGCCATCCCCCAGGTGGTGCTGAACAAGCTGTATAAGCACACCCAGCTGCAGGTTGGTTTCGGCTGCAACATGCTGGCACTGGTGGGTGGTGTGCCCCGCGTTCTTTCGCTGAAGGAGATCCTGCACTACTACATCCTGCACCAGGAAGAGGTTGTGGAGCGTCGCACCCGTTACGACCTGGCAAAAGCCGAAGCGCGCGCCCATATCCTGGAAGGCTTCGTCATTGCGCTGGACAACATCGACGAGGTAATCCAGATAATCCGCTCGTCCGAGACCGACCGTGAGGCGAAGGACACGTTGATGGAGCGCTTCAAGCTCTCCGAGAAGCAGTCCGAAGCCATCCTGGAAATGAAGCTTCGCCGCCTTACCGGCTTGGAGCGCGAGAAGATCGAGGCCGAGTTGAAGGAGCTTCGCGAGCGCATCGATTACTACAAGCGCGTCCTTTCCGACAAGGGCCTGGTGAAGCAGATCATCAAGGAAGAGCTTACCGAGATAAAGGAAAAGTACGCTTCCGAGCGCTCCACCCAGATCACCGACGCTGCCAAGGACTTCGACGTGGAAGACCTTATCGCCGAGGAAGAGGTTGCCATCACGGTAACCAAGGCCGGCTACGTGAAGCGCCTGCCAGTTGACACCTATCGCCAGCAGAAGCGCGGCGGCAAGGGTATGCAGGGCGTGAACCTGAAGGAAGAGGATTTCGTCGAGCACCTGTTCATCTCTTCCACGCATGCCTATCTGCTGTTCTTCAGCTCTAACGGCAAGGTGTACCGCCTGAAGGCCTATGAGATCCCCGAGGCAAGCCGCCATGCGCGCGGCACCGCCATCGTCAACATCCTTCCGTTAGAGAAGGGCGAGACCATCGCGGCGGTTATTGCCACGAAGGACTTCCCTGAAGACGAGTACCTGATGTTCGCCACATCTTCTGGCATGGTGAAGAAGACCTCGATGAAGCTTTACGACCGCACGCGCCGTGACGGCCTGATTGCCATCAACCTGAAGGAAAACGACGAGCTCATCAGCGTGCAGCGCGTTGCCGAGGGCGAGAAGGTGATGATGGTGTCCAGCATCGGCAAGGCCATCATGTGGGATGAGTCGGAGGTGCGCTCCATGGGTCGCGACACCATGGGTGTGCGCGGCATGACCGTGCACGACGAGGTGCGAGTCCTTGGCATGGAGATTGCCCGACCGGGAACCGAGCTGTTGGTTATCACCGAGCTCGGTTACGGCAAGCGCACCCCTGTTGCCGAGTACCCCACTCACCATCGCGGCGGCCAGGGTGTCAACACCATCACCATGACGGACAAGAAGGGCCTTCTTGCCGCTATGAAGGTCGTTGACCCCCATGACGAGATCATGATCATCACCGAAGAAGGCTCTGTGGTGCGCACTCCTGTTTCCGGCGTTTCCCAGTTAGGTCGCTCGACCCAGGGCGTTCATGTGATGAACGTCGCCGGCAACGATCGGATATCCGCCATTGCCACCTCATCTTCGGAAGACAAGGAAGAAGACGAGGCCTTGGAGGCCGGCGTGGCCGATTCCTCCGAAGCTGCCGAGGGTTCTTCAACCGAGGAATAGTGGAATTGCTGCCGTAGCTCATAAGGCTGCGTTGCCGTAATAGACTTTGATTCCCGAACAGCCTGGAAGGTAACCGCCTTCCAGGCTGTTCTGTATTCTTAGATGCGAAAAGCCAGGTCAAGCAGATAAAGTTTCACGTGGAACATAACTTTTCCAAAATTGGCAAAATTAATCCTTGACCGGATGCGGGCAGGAAAGTATATTAATTGAGCGCGATTTCGGGCCCATAGCTCAGTTGGTTAGAGCGCACGCCTGATAAGCGTGAGGTCAGCAGTTCAAATCTGCTTGGGCCCACCATTTTTTACTGATAAACGCTCCACCGTGAGCCGAGTTTGCCGGTGGAGCGTTTATTGATAACTGAAATCGCACAACCAACGTGGGGCATTAGCTCAGCTGGGAGAGCGCGGGCTTTGCAAGCCTGAGGTCAGGGGTTCGATCCCCCTATGCTCCACCATGAATTCCAAGGTTCGCTTCCAGCGAGCCTTTTTTGATGTTCGGATAAGATATACCCAACGCCGCCAAGTAGGAAGAAGAAGGATGAAACAAGAAAGCATTCGCAACGTTGCCATCATCGCGCACGTTGACCACGGCAAGACCACCCTGGTCGACCGACTGCTTTGGTCCTCCCATGTGTTCCGCGAGAACCAAGAGGTTGCCGAGCGCGTACTCGACTCCAACGATCAGGAGCGCGAGCGCGGCATCACCATTCTGTCGAAGAACATCTCCATCCACTACAAGGATGTGAAGATCAACGTCATCGACACCCCGGGCCATGCCGACTTCGGCGGCGAGGTGGAGCGCGTGCTGAACATGGCCGACGGCGCCCTGCTTATCGTGGACGCCTACGAGGGCCCGAAGCCTCAGACCCGTTTCGTTCTTTCCCATGCGCTGGAGCGCGGGCTTCGCATCGTGGTTGTGGTGAACAAGATCGACCGTCCGAATGCGAACCCCGATGCTGCGGTAGACAAGGTGTTCGACCTTATGGTTGAGCTCGGTGCTTCCGACGAGCAGCTCGACTTCCCTGTGGTGTACGCCTCTGCGGTCAATGGTTATGCCCGCTACGCAGCTGACGACGGCAATATGGACATGATCCCCCTTCTGGACACCATCCTGAAGGAAATCCCCTGCCCCGAGGTAGACGTCGATGGCCCGGTGGCCATGCAGGTTTGCACGGTTGATCACAGCAGCTACGAGGGCCGCATCGGCATTGGCCGCCTGCAGAGCGGCACCATCCACGAAAAGGAGCAGGTGCTGGTTATCCAGCCCGACGGCAACCGCTACAATGCCCAGCTGCGCAAGGTGTACACCTTCGAGAACCTGGGCAAGGCGGAGGTTCCCGAGGCAACCGCGGGCGACATCGTTGCGGTCATCGGCGTTGAGCAGGCCGATATCGGCGACGTTATCACCGACCCCGAGAATCCGGTTGAGATGGAGCCTTTGGCGGTTGAGGAACCCACCATGGCGGTAGTGTTCGAGGCGTCTTCCAGCCCCTTGGTTGGCCGCGAGGGCGAAATCGTGGGCGCCCGCCAGCTTAAAGAGCGCCTTATGCGCGAAAAGGAGAGCAACATCTCCATGCGCATCGAGGAAACCGAAGACAAGTCGGGCATCCGCGTTGCAGGCCGTGGCGTTCTGCATCTTTCCGTGCTCATGGAAACCATGCGCCGCGAGGGATTCGAATTCCAGGTTGGTCGCCCCCAGGTTGTGTACAAGACCGACGAGGCGGGCAACAAGCTCGAGCCTATCGAGGAAGCAACGGTCGACGTTCCCAACGACTACTCCGGCAAGGCAATCGAGGTTATGGGCACCGCCGGCGGCATCATGGAAGACATGGTGTCCGACGAGACCATGACCCACCTCACCTTCACCATTCCTTCCCGCGGCACGATGGGCCTGAAAACGCGCATCCTGAACGCCACGCACGGCGAAGCGGTTCTGTTCCATCACTTCCGCGAGTACGGCCCGTACTCCGGCGAGATGCTGGGCCGCAAGAACGGCTGCATGATCGCCATGGCAACCGAGAAGTCGGTGGCATACGCGCTGGACACGCTCCAAGAGCGCGGCCAGCTGTTCGTCGGCCCTGGCGAGGACTGCTACGAGGGCATGATCGTAGGCGAATCTTCGCGTGAAGGAGATATGGTGGTCAACGTTGCCAAGGCGAAATCGCTGGGCAATCAGCGTTCCTCCGGCGCCGACAAGGCCATCAGCCTTACCCCGCCTATCACCTTCACCCTCGAAGAAGCGCTTGAGTACATCGAAGACGACGAGCTGGTAGAGGTTACCCCCAAGTCGATTCGTCTGCGCAAGCGCACCCTTTCGGCCACTCAGCGTCGCAAAGAGGCGAAGAACAAGTAAGCATCCATAGCCATTGGATGAATCAAGGAAAGCCAGCAAGGTGGAAAAACCGCCTGTTGGCTTTCTTTTTATGAAGGGCTTGTGGTTAACCTGCGGCAATACGTGGGTTAATTGTGCGAACGTATTGCCGAAAAACGCGTTGTGCAAAAATACGCATCGTTGCCGCGTTTCAAGCACGGCAGATAGGTTCTTAGAAAGACAAGGTACTTACATGATGAACGGATCTCTTCTTCGCAAGATCTCGGTCGTAGGGCTTTCAGCTGCTTGCTGCTTGGCGCTTACCGGCTGCGGCGGCACTAACTACGGATACACCGGCGGCGTGGCCGCTACGGTCAATGGGTCGGAGATCCAGGAAGACACCGTCACTAAGTACATTCAGGATTTCCGCACCAGTTCCGACCTTACCAGCGACGACGACTGGGGCAATTGGATGAGCGAGAACTCCTTCACCCCCTCTACCGTGCGCGATCAGGTTGTCGACTACTACGTAGAGATCGAGCTTAAGAAGCAGGCCTGCGACGAGAAGGGGATCACCGTAGAGGATTCCCAGGTCGATGAGCAGATCAATAAAGTGAAGTCCAACTACGACAGCGACGACGCCTGGAAGGAAGCCCTTTCTTCCGCCGGCATGACTGAAGAGCAGTACCGCGACTCCGTTGCCGCCGGCCTTCGAGACCAGGCCTTGGAAGATGCCGTTGCCGGTGATTCCGCAACTGCCGATGATGCCAGCGTCCTTAACATGCTGAACACCTATTACACCATGTTCAACGGGGCGAAGAAGAGCTCGCATATCCTGTTCTCTTCCAACGACACCGAGAAGGCCCAGGAAGTGCTCGACCAGATCAACGCCGGCACGCTCGATTTTGCTGAGGCAGCCAAGCAGTACTCCACCGACACCACTTCCGCTTCGGACGGCGGCAATGTGGGCTGGGATTGTGTGAACAACTTCGTAACCGAGTACACCGATGCCCTTGACAACCTTTCCAAGGATCAGGTTTCCGGTTTGGTCACCAGCGATTACGGTATCCATATCATCAAGTGCACCGATGTGTTCACCACCGACGGCACGGCAACCGATCTTTCCGCCTATCCTTCGGAATTCGTCGACTACATCTCGAAGATCATCAAGAGCCAGAACCAGTCTTCCGCTTACAGCACCTGGTTCAGCGACTACAAATCTCAGGCCACCATCCAGAACAACGATATGCCTGACAACGTTCCCTACAATCTTGATATGACCAAGTATCAGAGCACTTCGGATAGCACCGACTCGTCGACCTCTACCGAGAGCACTTCTACTACCACCGAGTCGAGTGAATCTTCGGGGTCTACTGAGAACTCCAGCAACTAACGTCGAAGAAAACCGACAACGCTTGATTTTCCAAGGTCACCTCGTATCGGGGTGACCTTGGTGTTTTCGAGAGAAAGGCAGCATATGCAACCAACGAAGGTGCCCCTGATAGAGCTGCACGATGCGGTGGTTCGCCGCGAGGGCAAGGAAATACTCCGTATTGCCGATTTCACCTTGAAGCAAGGTGAGAACATCGCGCTCATCGGCCCCAACGGCGCTGGGAAATCGACGTTCATCCACCTGATAACCCGAGAGGCATTCCCCCTTCACCGCGATGTTCCGCCGGTGCTGTTCAAGGGCAAAGCGCTTGTTACGTTGGAGGAAGTGAAGAAGTGCCTTGGCATAGTGTCTTCCACTATGCAGGACCAGATAACCGTCCATCTTCCTGTTATCGAGGTGGTCTACGGCGGTCTGTACGGTGCCCTTGGCGTGCCGCAGCGCCATAAGATGTCCGAAAAGGGAACGCAGAAGGCTCAGCAGGCATTGGATTTCCTAGGTATCGGCGACCTTGCCAACCGCGATGTGATGACGCTTTCATCTGGCCAAGCGCGCCGTGTGCTTATTGCCAGGGCGATTATCCACGACCCGGAGGTCTTGGTGTTCGACGAGCCCACCACCGCGCTCGACCCCGAGGGGATGTACTTCGTGCGCAAGGCCATGCGCGACTTGGTGGCGGCAGGGAAATCCATCATCTTGGTAACCCACTACCCTGAAGACATCATCCCCGAGATCAAACGCGTGGTGATGATCAAGGAAGGCCAGATCTACCAGGACCTTCCTAAAGAGCAGGCCCTTACCACCGATTGCGTTTCCGACCTGTTCGAAGTTCCCTTGAAGATCTTGTCGGAAGATGGCTATTATTCTCTTGCCAGCAGGTACTGACTTGGTGTAAAGTACAGCCTTGCACGCGCAGATAGCGCTGCAGCTGGAGAGATGTCCGAGTCTGGCTTAAGGAGCACGATTGGAAATCGTGTATACGCCAAAAGCGTATCTGGGGTTCGAATCCCCATCTCTCCGCCAGTGAATTACCGGAAGCGCTCGAAAGGGCGCTTTCTTTTTAAGGCCCGTCTTGCGGCCTTCACATATTCGGAAGGGTGGCAGAGCGGCTGAATGCGGCGGTCTCGAAAACCGTTTTACCGGCACTCCCGGTAACGAGGGTTCAAATCCCTCCCCTTCCGCCAGCTTGATTGCGCCGGCTTATCAGCCGGCGCTTTTTCATATGAGGTGGGATGACGCTGCGCGGCCAGGGCACCGCTCGCTGACTTACTGGCGCATGCCCCGAGTCTTGATTAACGCCCTTTCGGGCGTTTGTCGAGTTCGCTTTGCTCTTTAGCTGATTTCAATCCCCTATACTTCCTTTGCTTTTCGGCGGCGCTCGTGTGCTGGTTTTGGGCGTTGGCGGAGTTGGGTTGGTGGTTTCTCTTTTGCTTGGGTACACTGGGCTGCATGGTTTAGAGAAAAAGGGAAAGGAAAGCCATGGTTGATCGTGTGGTAG
>CAVDWN010000054.1:0-7262 GCA_963612535.1 Sphaerochaetaceae bacterium | reverse complement strand
CGCAACCGCAAAAAAGCTGCAGGAATGCCGGGATTCTCGTTTCCAAGTAAATGAGCCCCCCCTACTAGCCAAAATGGGATGGCCCGCCGAAGCGGGCCATCCCATTGGGAAGAAGCCTATCCCCCCTTGCTTGCGCGCCGCGCGGGTTAGCGCTGGTTGCGCCTTGCTATCAGCGCGAAGGCACCGGCAGCAAGCGCCACAACCACGGCTACTATGCCAACGAAAGCCGCGTTATCGCCGGTCTTGGCCGAGCTTACGGTAGTGGTCGTAGTGGTGGTAACCACCTTTTCCCCACCGGTCGGCTCGTTTGGCACTACCTCAGGCGTGGGCTCGGGCTTCGGCTCAAGGTAGGTGTTGGTAAACGTCAGGCCGTCCAGGCCGCCGATCTGGCTTTCCGCCTTCAGCGTGCCGTCGCCGTTGTCGGTAACCTTCACCGCCACAGCATAGGTGGCGCTGTCGTGGGCAACGTTGTCGATGGTCTTGCCTCCGTCAACCTCACGCAGGGTGTAGGTGTACTCGCCGGGCTCCGTGTAGGTAAGCGGGCTCAGAGCCACCGCGCCGCTGGAGGTGTTGGTACCCGTTGCAACCGTTTCACCGTCGGCATCGAGCAGCTCGAAGCTGAACTCACCATCGGTAAGGCTGCGGCCGGTGAGCTTCTTGTTCACCGCCACCTGGTCGGTAACGCTCATTGTGGTGGGCTGTACCGAGTAATGGTTGGTGAAGGTGAACGGCGAACCCACAACCTCTGCGGTGAGCTTGCCCTGGCCATCGTCGGTTACCTTGACGGAAATCGTCTTCACAGACGTGTCGTTGGTAACACCCGGGGCACTGCCGCTTTCCGTTACCTTGTACACGAAGGTGTAGGAGCGGGACTCGCTGGCGGGAACCAGCTCGTCGGCATATGCGGTGGTTGCGCCCAACGTGAGCATCTGCGAGCCCTGAGACTCGTCATCGCTTACCGCCTTGGCGGTATCGGTGCCGTCCGAGTTTGCCTCAGCGCTGCTTTCGCTCTGGCTGGCAGGATCGCTGGAAAGCTGCTTGTTCGCATTGCCTGCAGTGTCATTGCTGGCTGCGGTCTCCTTCTTCTGTGCGGAATCCGTATTGGCAGCAGAGCTGCCGCTTACACCGTTCGCCGCAGACTGGCTAGCCTTCGCGGCCTCGCTTGCCTTGGTGTCGGTGCCGTCGTTGGTCCCCTGATCGGCTACCTCTTTGCCATTCTGGTCAACCTCGCCGGACAGGGGGTTAGCCTCCTCCTTGCCCAGAGCCTTGTCCAGGTCTTCCGCCGTGAACTCGATCTCGTCGAAGACGATGTTGCCGCTGACATCGTTGGTGGCGGTCACCTTTTCCGGCAGCGGAGCGTTCGGGTCTTCCGAGCTTAGGGTGAAGGTGAACTTGCCGGCAATGCTGTCGGGCGAAAGCCCTGCGGCATGCTCAAGCACCTTCAAACCGGAAAGGGAAACCGGAACGGAAGCAGCCTTGTACTGGTTCTCGAACGTGATCTTCTCGGGGCTCTTCACCTTGGCAGAAAGCGTGCCGCTCAAGTTGTCGGTCACTTCAACCGTGAAGGCAACCGACGAAACAGTGGGCGATATGCCCTTCTCCGACAGACCCTCGGTGTTCTCGTAGGCCGTGTAGCTCACGGTCCAGGTGTTGCCGTCCTTGGTGGCATAACCGTCCTTCACCAGCTGGGCAAGGCTATCGGTGCTGTAACTGAAGGTGCCGAAGCTGATGTTACCGCTGCCGTCGTTGGTTGCCGTAAGCAGGTCATCGCCGGTCTTGGCTGCGTAGTCCTTGGCGTACTTCACGCCGAAGCTGAACTCACCAGCGACCATTTCGCGACCAGTAAGAACCTTGTTCGCAGTGATGCTTACCGGCTCCTTGGTCTCGGCCTTGTAGGTGTTGGTGAATGTAGCGCCATCCACCTCGGCGGACGCCGTCAGCCGGCCATCGCCGTTGTCGGTCACCGTTACCTTGATGGTGGCGGTATGGGTGTCGGCCGTAACGCCGCTGCCGCCCTGCTCAAGCTCCTTGACGGTGTAGGTGAACGTCTTCGAAGTTGCTCCGTCCAGCATTTCCGGCGTGAAGGTTATGGTGCCGAACGAGAAGTTCTCAGCACTGGCCTTGGTGACCAGCGCCACCACAACCTCTTTGCCGTCGATCTGGGGCATTGGGGCGCCATCCTCGGCAGAGATAGAGAAGGTGAAGTACTCGTGTTCCTTCCAGTCGCGACCTTCCAGCACCTTTGTCAGGCCCGCAGTAGCGGTGTCGTAGGTAGCCGGGCCCGTGTACCTGTTGGTGAACGCAACCATGTTGCCAGGCGTTCCGTCAACCGTGGTTGCCACATTCAGGGTGCCGTCATGGTTATCGGCCACCGTGATCTTCACCTCGTGGCTTGCCGTATCGTAGGTAACGCCGGAAAGCTTCTGAGCATCTGCGGGAACCACCTCGGCCACCGTGAAGGCGAACTCCTTGCCGTCATCTGCCTGCGTGAACTTCACGTTGGCAAGCTTCTTCATAACGTTGGCAATCCCTGCGCCCGCAGCTTCATTGGTGAAGCTGACGTCGGCATCGGTGAGCAGCGCCTTGGATGCGTCGTCGGCACCGGTGATGGTGAAGGCAAACTCGCCCGCAGCCATGTCGCGACCGGTAAGGGTCTTGGAAACCTGCAGGCCACCGTTGGCGCCGTAGTCGTAGCTGGCCGTGTAGGTGTTGGTGAATACCATGGTTTCAACAGGAACAAGCTCGCCAGTCTGCTCGGTACCCGAATCATCGACGACCTGCGCTTTGGCTGCCGTGGCTGCCAGCGTGCCGTCGCCGTTGTCGGTGACGGTTACCACAACCTGGTAAACCGCCTGGGAGTAGGTAACGCCGCCGAGCTTGGCCTCCGGCACTTCCTCGGTTACCTGGTACGTATAGGTGCCGGGCTTGGTATAGGCAATGTTGCCAAAGCTTGAGGCGTCGGAGCCGGTAACGGTCACTGTGTCGCACTCCGGCATCGGGGCACCCGCGGTCACGGCCTGGATTTTGAAGGTGAACTCGTCGCCTTCAATCCAATCACGACCCTCGAGGTTTTTCTGAACCTTAAGATTGGCAGCACCATCAAGCTCACCCGAGGCACTGTACTTGTTGGTAAAGCTTGCCGTAGCGGTCTTGCCGGCTTCGAAAGCGCCAGCAACTGCAACAGGGCTACCGTCGTCATTTACCGGAGCAGTCTGCGTAAAGCCACTAGGCAAGGTGGCCTCGGAAACCTCATAGTTCCAGCCGGCGCTCAAGCCATATACCTGCAAGGTCTGCCCATGCTTGATGGAGTGGGTTGCTTTGCCCTGGTCGTCGAATTTCAGGGTGAAAACTTCGCCAGCAGCTGTTCCGTCTTCGTTGAGCACCTTGGCTTTAAGGCTCTTGCCGGCAGCCTTCGGCACACTGATGTTGAACGTGAAGTCGGTATTCTTGTAGCTGTCCAGATCGTAGCCCTCGGGCACCTGGACAGTCTTCTTTACCTCCAGCGTGGCCGGCTTTTCCACCGACAGCTTGCCGTTATTGCCCAGGTGAGCGGTAATCGTTGTTGCGGCAGAAACGTCATACACG
The DNA here is from genome assembly GCA_963612535.1 of Sphaerochaetaceae bacterium. GTDB lineage: Bacteria > Actinomycetota > Coriobacteriia > Coriobacteriales > Eggerthellaceae > Anaerotardibacter. The sequence continues at coordinate 3,677 of CAVDWN010000054.1, read as the reverse complement.
CTGTTCCACTTGGGGTTCAACACGTCTTTCGCAGTAGCGGTGACGTTATCGCTCTTCTCCTTTTCCAGGTTGTTGATGTACACCAAGCGCGCCGTGCCCGCCTTGAAGTAGCAGCCGTCCTGGTCCGTGCCGATGGCGCCACTGAACACAGACGCCGCGCTTCCCGGGAACTCCACTTTCTCGGTTTTCAGGACAGGCTTTCCGCCCTCGTTCGCGTAGTACGTGTGCGCGTAGTAGTACGTACTCTGGATCTCGATCGATGTGGCGCGAGTAGTGCAGGCCTCATCGTTATAGATGGGCGTATCCTGTGTGAAGTAGTAGTAGCTGTTGCCCTTGGAAGGGTTGAACTGGGACGTCACATCACCCAGGCACTCATCGCCGGTCCACTTGTTGGCATAGAAGTTCACCTTGCCATCTTCGCCGGTGTTGTCGGCGATGTAGGCCCTCATTGTGTCATCGGGATTGGCCAGCAAATCGGCTACATCGGACTTCAAGCCAGAAGAATAGAACACCGAAACCGGCGTATTCTCGGTAACGCTCATCTCGTTGTTCGTTAGGTCAACCTTGAAATTACGCAGCGGGATAAGCGTTGCGGGAATCTTCACCTGCACCACATCGCCCGTAGACACATCAGTGGAGTGCGTCACGGTAATAATTATGTCGCTAAGGTTGCCCTTGGCGACACCGCCTTCAACCTCACCGCTGAATTTGTAGGTGTCCACATTTCCCGAGGTGGTTTTCTCGGGATTTTCATACACCGTGGCGTTATACACCAGCGTCGAAAGGTCGGTCACCTGCATGTAGTCGCCCAGCTGATCGTTGAACGTGATGTAGCCCGACTTAGACTCATAGCCCTCTTCGGTATCGGTCGGGTAGCCGGAAGACTTCGAGATAGCCTCGGAGATCTCCTCGAAAACCTTATTCAGGTCTTCGGCATTGGTCGCGCTCTTGTAGAATGCGCTATTCTCGGCTCGATCGCCGAAATCCCAGGTGTATCTGGAGGTACTGCTTCCGCTGCCCGTATATGTTGCGCTTGGATAGTTGCTCGACACCGCATGCAGGAACTTGTTCGCATTGGAGGTTCCATCGTCTTTAGGATCGGCATCAGGTTTCGCGGTACTCAAGACGCCGATGGTGTATATGGTTGCGCCGCTGTCCTTCATATCTTTGGCAGTCTGGACGGCAGGGCTGGCGTACTCGGGATTAAAATCTTTCTCCTCGCCGCCTCTCGTGCTGGGCACACCGTCAGTGAAGAAAACAACGACTTGCTTTGCGCCCTCGCGCTTGGAGCTCAGCACGGTCTGCGCCTGTGCCAAACCAAGGTCAGACCTCGTGCCTTGGCTGGTGCCTAGGCCGTCAATAATTCCTTGGATTCCAGCTGCATTGGACTTGGTGCAAGCGATCATCTCCTGTTTGGTATATGCCTTTTCGTTGTAGCTCACCACAGCCACCCTGTGCTGCTTAGCCGCGTCGGAAATACCTTCGTTCTGCGTAGCAATCGCACCTACGAAGTTGTTCGCGGCACTCTTTAAAGCAGCAAGCTTGGTCGTACTTCCGCTAATGGTCTTGTCCATCGACGTGGATGTATCCAGCACCAGCACGATGTCGAGCGGTGCGGACGCCGTAGACAGAAGGTTCGAAGTCGAGGAAAGCGCGGTAAGCGCCGTTAAGAACTCGGCGTTTTCACCCTTCTTCTCAACCGTGATTCCATTCTTTTCCATCTTGTCGGTCGAAACGGACTTGTCGGTCCAGATTCGGCCAACGTACTTTGTGTCGTGGTCGATAAGATCGTTCCAGTCCCAAATGGTGGACGGGTCTGCAACGGCGGTTGACTCCGTTGCGTTGGCGGCGGCACCGCCGTCCTGCTGCTCACCCGACCCTGCGGCAAAAGCCATGCTGCCGGCAAAGGGAGAAACAACCAGAACCAGTGCGAACGCAACAAGCGCCTTCACTAATCCCCTCCGTTTCATGGTGCTCATCTCCTTTCTTCGCAGCGGGGGCTTTCCGCCACGTCTTGTACTGTTTTCCTTTCTACAAAGATGGAGGAAACGTGCAGACGTTTTTAGGCCGCACATACGACGGCCTATATGGCAGAAAACCGATGAACAGCATTTGACCTGGTGTTTTACAAAGGGGTCGTATGTACGACCCATTCAACTAAGTTTTGAAGCGCCCCTAGGCCGATAACCCTGCGCTGCAACACCCGAATCAAATAGAATGAGATAGCGCAAAAAAGGGACTAACCCCTGGCTGCGGGCGAAAACCAGAGGGGGAAACGTGACGGATTCGAAGAGGAACAAACAGCTGCTCTTCATTGCGCTTGCGCTCTTCTTCTTCGTGTTCTTGGAAGCCACGTTGTTCTTCCAAACGCGCATGAGCCACCTAAGCGGCCCGGGCGATACGTGGGCACAGCTGCCCATCCAAGGGACAAGCGCCCTGGGGCTTCTGGCCTTCCCGCTTGTTAACCGCTTTATTCCCGAAGGCCGCCGCACCCCTTTCCTTGCAGCAACCATGATGCTGGGAATCGTGAGCCTTGTTGGCGTTGCCGTTGGGCCCACCCCTTATTCCATCGTGGCAGCCAGCACGGTTTCGTTCCTGCTTATCGGCCTTGCCGGCGGTGCCGCGTACTGGGCCACCTGCGTGCAATCACGCAGCATCACCCGCTTCGCCAGCTTCATCGGAGCCAGCCATGCACTGGCAATGGTTGCCCAGATCCCCCTCTACGGCATAACGCCGAACAAAACAGCCGAGGCTATCGTGCTTTCCATCGGTATCGTGGCGCTTACCGCGCTGATCGCGAAAACCTGGCCGCCAAGAAGCGCACTTGCGGAAATGAAGGGCTACCGCTCCACCCGCGCAGACAAGCACATCGAAGAGCACCCGCCCATTGGCTGGCGCCTTAACCATATGACGCCTACTGCTTCAACGGTGCTTATCCTTGCGCTGATCGTACTGTTCGCCGTGCTGTTCAACACGCTCTACAACCTAACGCCCCACGACTTCACCACTTGGACCAGCCAATACACCGAAATCATGCCGCGTTTGGTTATGGCTGCGGGCGGGCTTGCAGCCGGCATCTTGTTCGACATCAGGCGCGGGCGCTACCTGGGCATCACCATGTTCTGGATCTCGCTGTTGGCCGCCGCGGCGGTGCTGGGAATGCAGGCAGGGCTGCCCAACACCCTGGGCGAAGTTGCCTACTTCTTCGGATCCGGCGCATTCATGACGTTCTACACGGCAACGTTCATCTGGATTGCGCCGCATCTGCGCGTGCCCGATTTCTGGTCGGGCATGGGGCGCGCGCTGAACAACCTTACCGCCATAGCGGTTGGGGCTCCTTCGCTTCTTGTTATCCAGTCGGGCAATCCCACTGCGGTAACCGCCACCCTGCTGCCCTTGCTGGTGGCCATCAACGCGCTGCTGTTCGCTATCGGCATGATGGAGCTGCGGCATGGCGGCAAACCGGCCGAGGGCGGCAATGTTGCACCGCAGGCAGCCAGGGCTTCCACGAGCGAACCAGCCACAGCCGAACCGGCTGCGGGCGACCCCGACAGCAGCATTTCGCAGGAGCCCGCAAGCCAAAACCCCGCTACAGCCACGGGCGTTAATGCCGAAGAGTTCCCGGCAGCAGGGCAAAACGCAGGAAACGACCCCCCCCGCAGGACGTTTACACGATT
>CAVDWN010000053.1:0-7328 GCA_963612535.1 Sphaerochaetaceae bacterium | reverse complement strand
AAGACCCAGGCTGAGTCAGAGGAGCTTAGTCATGCGAAAGCGGTGGCTCAAAAGCTTGGGATGGAATTTGTTTCTGCGCGAGGCCTTGTGCTTTCCGATGGCGAAACCCAAAGGGCGATCATCGTATTCCGGAAGAGATGCAATCCCTCGATGAAGCTTCCAAGAAGGGTTGGCTTGGCCCAGAAAAAGCCTTTTTAATGAATGCGGCACCTTAGAGCCAATCTAAGGTGCCGTTTCTTTTTAGACGATTAATCTCTCATGAATGGTTCTTTTTGTTCCTCACAGAAGGTTTCAAGGCCTCGTTTTCTTAGGACCGCTTTGCAAAATCGTTTTGCGCCGCGCGTTGGTTCCGTTATTTTCTTAATCTGCCGAACAATCTGATTTGCCGCTATTTTCCGATAAGCGTCAGCAGGGTATTATGGGAAAACAAAAGCAAGGAGCGCCTTTGATCCTCAAACAGTCCGTTTCTTGTTTTACGTGCTATCGCTTTGTTGGGGCTTCGCTTCAACGTGTACATATTTCCTCAATAGAAATCATTGTTGTTATACCTGCACTATTTCAGGTTTCACGTGAAACAATAAGGACAGCTGTTTGAAAGGAGCGCTCGTGGGATTCTTCGGTAGTCGTAAAAAAGCAAAGAACGAACCAGTGACTTCCGTTGTCGAGCAAGAGAGCCCAGAGGATATCGAGCAAGAGGTTATCCAAAACGGTTTCGATGATGCAAATGAGCACGCTCAGGTGGTGGAAAGGGAATCTGCTCCCGAGCCGGAAGCCGTTGATTCCTCTGTAGAGGAAAACGAGGCAGAGTCCATCGCGGACGACGAGGAAGACGATGGTATCCGCACTTTCGTTCCATTCCGCGACAAGCCCACTGTTTCACATGTAATCGGCCAAACCAAGATCTTGGCCATCATCAACCAAAAGGGTGGAGTCGGTAAATCGACCACGGCAGTGAACCTTGCCGCGGCGCTTGGATCCATGGGCAAGGAAGTCCTTCTGGTTGACCTTGACCCGCAAGGAAATGCAACAAGCGGCTACGGCATAGACAAACGAGCCCTTGATGGCTGTGTGTACAACGTTTTGCTAGGTGAAACCCCGGCGGAAGACGTTATCTTGTCCTGCGTTGCCGAAGGTGTTGATGTGCTGCCTTCTACCATCAGCCTTGCCGGTGCAGAAGTTGAGCTGGTCAACGAGATGGCGCGAGAGAACCGCCTGAAGAATGCGCTTGGCAGCCTTAGGGGCCGTTACGATTACATCCTGGTAGACTGCCCTCCTTCCCTTGGTTTGCTCACTATCAACGCCCTTGTTGCTGCAGACAAACTGCTGGTGCCGATCCAATGCGAGTTCTATGCACTGGAAGGTGTGACAAAACTTCTCGATTCGATGAAACGTGTCAAAAGTATCCTGAATCCGAGTCTGGATATCTTCGGCATCGTTCTTACTATGTACGATTCCCGAACCAATCTCGCCAATCAGGTAGTCAATGAGGTCCGTTCCTTCTTTGGTGACGCGGTCTTCGAAACTTTGATCCCACGTACCGTTAAACTGTCCGAAGCTCCAAGTTATGGCCAATCGATAATCGAGTACGCTCCCGACAACAAGGGAAGCCTCGCGTATGTCGATTTGGCTAAAGAGGTGATTGAACGTGGCTAAACAGAAAAGCGGCCTTGGGCGCGGGCTGAATGCGCTGTTCGACGAGAGTCCTCGTCCTGCTGTTTCCGAACCGAAGAGCGAAACGAGTGCTCAGGATCAGCCTAAGGCGCCTGTTGCGGTGAAGGAAGAGCATGCTCCCGCGCAGGGCAGCCCTGCGGAAAAGCAAGGTGTTCTGCATAAAGCACTTCGTGATCGGGCAAACACGGTAGCCCGAAAGGCCAGCACCTCTTCCAACATCTATATCTCGGAAGAGGCCCTGGAAAACGCCAAGGTTGTTTCACGTGAAACGAAAAAGACGCCGCATCAGGTTGGATCCGGCACTACCGCCAAAGCGGTTAAGCGCCCTGAACCGCAAACTAAGCCTGCACCCGTTGCGGAAAAGCGCACCGGCGCGGTTTCTGAGCGCCCGGTTGCGAAAGCCAAACCGGTTGCTGCTACGGTGAAACCGGCAGAAGCCAAACCAGCTCAGCCCAGCACTGCCAAAGGGGATACCGGTGTGGTGAAGCTGTCTTCAGTTCAGCCGAACCCCGACCAGCCCCGTACCAATTTCAAGCCTGAGGAAATAGAAGAGCTGGCCGGCTCCATTAAGAAGGAGGGCCTGCTTCAGCCTATCTTGGTTCGCAAGGTGGGGGATCATTATCAGATCATCGCGGGTGAACGCCGTTGGCAGGCTTGCAAGAGCCTGGGAATGGAAGAGGTTCCTGTTCGTTTCTGGTCCGCCGACAACGACAAGGCCCTCGAGCTTGCCCTTATCGAGAACATCCAGCGCTCTGACCTGAATCCCATTGAAGAGGCGTATGGCTATAAGCGCCTTATGGAGCGTAAGGGCATGACTCAGTCCGAGCTGGCAAAAACGGTTTCAAAGGGCCGTTCCACCATCGCCAACGCGCTTCGTTTGCTCGATCTTCCCGAGCAGGCTCAGCAGCTTCTTTTCGAGGGGAAGATCACGGCAGGCCATGCGCGCGCCATCCTTTCCGTGAACGACCCTGAAGGGCGAAAGAAGCTCACTGAAAAGCTTATGACCGAAAAGCTCTCTGTTCGCCAAACCGAGCAGATAGCGCGGTTGATGTCCGGCAGGGAAAAGGCTCTTGAAGAAGGTAAGGCCAAGCGCGTTCCCGCTCCTGCAAGCTTCAAGAAGGCTGCAAAGGGCTTAACCCGCTTCCTTTCCGCTCCTGTTCGCGTTAAAACCGTGCAGGGCAAGAACAAGATCGAGATCCAGTTCAAAGATGAAGAAGAGCTTCAGCGCATCATGGATCTGATATCAACTGCTTCGGAAAAGTAGACGATACGTTTTGCTTGGGCTTTTCGGCCCTATCCACGGATATATGAAAACCAAGGCCTCTCGCGATTCCGCTGCGAGAGGCCTTGGTTCTTTAGTGGGTCTGGTTCTGCTGCTTGAGCAGCGCTGCGATCCTAGGACTGAAGCTTGTTCTTCAACTGCCCGCAGGCACCGTCTATGTCCGCTCCGCGCGAGTTTCGTATTGTTGCTTCTTTGCCAGCGCGTTTGAGTTCTCGTACCCAATCCTGCTGTACTTTAGGCGAAGTGGGATGGTATGGGCTGCCAGCTACCTCGTTGACGTTAAGAAGGTTGACATGGCAAAGCAACCCATCGCAGAAACCTTTAAGGGCCTCCAAGCTCTGAGGTGTGTCGGTTACCCCATCTATAAGAAGATATTCAAGGCTGACTCTTCTTCCGGATGCTGCGTTGTAGGCAGCAAGACATTCCTTCAACTTGGCTAGCGGGATGTTTGCGCAGCGGGGCATGAGTACGTTGCGTGTTTCCTGGATGGCGGAGTGAAGGCTGACCGCCAACGTGAATTGCTCTGGCTCGTTGCCGAGCTTCTGTATGCCGCTTAAAATGCCGCAAGTCGAAACGGTGATGTGGCGCGCACCTATTTCCAAACCATCCTTGGAGTTGGCGAAACGGAGCGCATCGAGGGTAGCTTCGTAGTTTTGGAAAGGCTCGCCTTGGCCCATGGACACCAGGTTGGTAACGCGGTATCCGAAATCTTCTTGCACGGCGTTTATCTGGCAGATCATCTCGGCGGATGAAAGATTGCGGGTAAGCCCTTCGTGCCCTGTTGCGCAGAAAGCGCAGCCCATTGCGCAGCCCGCTTGAGTGGAAAAGCAGACGGTAAGATGCTTCGCCTCGTCCCTACGTTGCTTTTTCTCGGTTGAGGGGATCCCCACTGCTTCGACCCGCGCGCCGTCGAAGTACTCAAGAACATATTTCCGTGTTCCGTCTTTGGATACTTGTCGGTCGACGATAGTTGGCTTGAAGAACGGGTGGCATTCCTCGAGCTGTTCCCTCATTGCCTTTGGGAGGTTGCTCATTTCGCCATACGACGAGACATTCTTCTTGTAAAGCCAGTCAACCAGCTGCTTAGCGCGGAATTTCGGTTGCCCCAGATCGGCGACTACCTGGTTTATTTGGTATATGTTCAGGGATTGGATTGGATTGTTCATGGCTCGTATTATACGCAAGTGGTGGGGAGCCTCTTCCTTGTGGCGGGCTGGTATTTTGCCTTTGATATACTCACAACAAATCACTCGAGGATTTTCAATTCAGTTATTCGACGGTCGAAAGCGGGAAGCATGTCTTGTTCTTTTAAGCCTGAGGAAGTAAAAGTTGCCCTGTTGGCAGGCGGCAAGAGTGCTGAGCGCGATATCTCGATCCTTTCCGGGCAGGGATCCAAAGAAGCCCTGGAGCAAGCTGGCTTTTCGGTCACGCTTTTCGACCCCGCAAGAAAAGAAGACCTTGTTGCATTGATTCAAGGTGATTTCGATGTGGCGTTCTTGGCCCTTCACGGCAAGTATGGCGAGGATGGCACTGTTCAAGGCTTTCTGGAAACCATCGGCTTGCCGTATACCGGCCCCGGCGTATGGTCGAGCGCCACTGCAATCGACAAGATGAAGGCTAAAGATGTTTACCTTGCGGCCGGGATCCCTACTCCCGGTTCTATGACCATCGAATCGGCCAGCGTTCCGGCGTCGGAGATTGTGAAGGCGGTGGGGGCTCACTGCGTGGTGAAGGCGGCGACCCAAGGCAGCGCTCTTGGCGTATACGTTTGCAACGGCGCTGAAGAGGTTGCGGAAGCGGTAAAAAAGGTTTTCGAGGTTGATACGTGCGCATTCGCCGAATCGTTCATCGAAGGCCCTGAATTCACGGTTGCGGTGTTGGGCAATGACGAGCCTTACGCCCTTCCGGTTATAAAAATTGTTCCCTCCAACGAGTTCTACGACTTCGAGTCGAAGTATGCTCAAGGAGGCTCGCAGCATATCTGCCCTGCGCCGTTGAGTGAAGAGGAAACTGCCGCCGCCCAGTCCCTTGCCGTGAAGGCCCATAAGGCGCTTGGCTGCCAAGGCGTTTCGCGCACCGACCTCATTCAAGATGAAGAAGGCAACTTCTGGGTTCTGGAAACCAACACCATCCCCGGAATGACGTCCACTTCGCTTCTTCCCGATGCGGCGAGCGCTGCCGGGATATCGTTCCCGGAGCTTTGCGTGAAACTGGTGGGGTACGCCCTTCAGCGCTAACTTAGAACAAGCCGCAGGAGTGAAGGCCGAACACGATAAGCGCAACAACGGCCAGCAGGAAAACCCAGCTGCCTATCATGCAGCCCATATTGCCCTTCCGGGCCTGCTTGACCAAACGTTCGGTGCTGCTGCGTTCCGTTTTCACCCACGCTGTGCCCTTTTTCTTTTCCGGAAGGGCTACGCGCCCAGTGGGCACCCATTTGCCGTTTGTTTCGATGACCTGAGCAATGGCGTCTCTGCCTAGATCAGCATCGGGCCGTATGCCGTTGCCTAACTGATTACCCAAACCATCGATGAACGTGCTGAATGCGGCTTCGTATTCAGGGTCGTACGAAACGATAAGCACCTGGCCCCAATAAAGGCCGGGCTCGGGCTTTTCGGTAAAGGCCACCAAGGCCAGCAGCGCGACGGTAGTCCAGCCCTTCGCCGCGCAGAGCTCTACCTGGTTGGCAGCACGGTTTTCCAGCATGCCCATACGCTTGCCGAACGGATTGACGATCCAGGCGGTTCGCTTCCCATCGATGTACTCGGTTTCGATGCTGAAGGCATCGCCGATGATGTTGTCTGCCCCAAGAAATGCCGCAGCGGCTTCCTTGCTTTCGGTATCGAACCGAGCGTACGTAGCGAAGTAGCCGATTTCGGACATATTTTCTCCTAGGAGTAGCGCGGATAAAGGCGTTTGCGAATGCAGTAAATGATAGTCTTTACTCCATGGAAACTCAAAACGAAGAAGCCGTGCGCCGGCTTGACTCTTATATCGTAGAAAACACCCCTTCCAGGATCCGCGAGCGCTACCATTCGCTGCGCTCTTACGCTGAATCGCATGATTTCGGTGTGCTGGATGAAGATGTGGTCATCATCGACACGGAGACAACGGGCTTTTCCTTCACGAACGACCAGCTTATACAGATAGCTGCCGCTCGAATGCAAAAAGGCGTTATAACCGGTTGGTACGTAACCTTCGTGAACCCTGGCAAGCCGATCCCCGATGATGTTGCCCACCTTACCAACATCAGCAACGAAGATGTTGCCGATGCCCCCGATGCCGATACGGCAGTGAAGGGCCTGGTGGAATTCGTGGGCGATTCCGATGTGGTGGCCCATAACGCCAACTTCGACAGAACGTTCTGCACCAAGTACCCTGCCGGCGAGCCGTTGAAGCGCAACCTGTGGTTCGATTCCTTGGACCTGGCCAAGATTGCCCTTCCCCGTTTGAAATCCCATCGTTTGCTCGATTTGGTGCGCGCTTTCGGCGGGCCAGATTCCACTCATCGCGCCGACGACGATGTTGCGGCTACCTGCATTGTGTACCGTATCCTGCTTGCCGCGGTCGATTGCATGCCTGCAGCGTTGGTGAATCATATTGCCCAGATGTCGGACGTTGATTCCTGGAATACGGTTGCCGTTTTCCAGCGCATCGCTGCTTTGCACCAATGCGAGGAAACGTATAGCCTTCGCTCTTCCCGCAAGGCCGCTGTTGCAAAGGCAACGGCGCCGGTGCGCGTAGACGCCAATTCCCCGGCCACCTCGGTTGATCTTGCCTTCGACGATGGCAAGGATTGGGAGGTTTCTGCCCAGAAACCCTTGAGCTTCGCCTCGGACGAAGAGATAGCTGCTGCCTTCAACCCCGGCGGGTTGCTCGATTCCCTGTACGACGAGTACGAGCCGCGTGAAGAGCAGCGGGAAATGGCCCTTGCCGTGAACCGCGCCCTTGCTGAAGGACGCAATCTTGCGGTAGAAGCCGGAACCGGCGTAGGCAAGTCGATGGCGTACCTTATTCCTATGGCCTATGCCGCGCAGAAGAACTCGATCACCGTTGGCGTGGCAACGAAGACCAACGCGCTGCTAGACCAATTGGTGAACAAGGAGCTCCCTCTTTTGGCAGGGGCTATGGGTATAACCTATGCTCCCCTGAAAGGCTTTACGCATTACCCCTGCTTGCGCAAGGTGGACCAGCTAGACAAGCAGGGCCCCGAGATCATCATCTACAAGAAGCAGCCGATAAACCAGGCACCCGCGCTGGCAGGGTTGCTTTCCTTCGTGGAGCAGAGCGACTACGACGACATGGATTCCCTGAAGATCGACTACCGGGCCATTCCCCGTTGGCGCATCACCACGAAGAGCTCCGAGTGCCTTCG
>CAVDWN010000052.1:0-7593 GCA_963612535.1 Sphaerochaetaceae bacterium | reverse complement strand
CGGGCTTTAATCTTGTCTGTCACATATTGAGCCATTACAATACCTCCTTATCTTTATTGTACAACATACATGTTGTACAATATCTCTAAAACAGATTGGCAATTGCTTTACTTTGAGCAACGTCTGATGAAATCAGCGGGATAATAGCGACATGAAAAAAGCGAACAACATTGAGCAACTTGCACCAACTTTTGTCGAGAAGCCCCTTGTTTCGGCGGTAGCTAACCATCGTGATGAGTGGCCGTATATCTATTTGGAGATGAAAAAGGTTACCAAGGAAGACCTTTTGCTTGATGCCGAATATTGCGCACGCCACAAGCATCCTTCTATGACGAATTTCTACGAGGAATGTGGGAAAATCAGCGGCATTCACATTTCAATGCTTCGTAAAATCCAACGTGCTGGTACATACTATGAGTCTGCGAGGCAAAGGCATGCCGAGCTTCCTAAGATAACGAATTCGGGGGTTTGTGACCTTTCCCCCGACACTCTTACGCTTGTGGCAAAAATCGTTCACCTCATAGGGCGCGGCGGTGCCAAGACCGAATCGCAGAAGGATGCTATTGAGCGCTTGCTTCTTGAAGGGCTGGTGGAGGGAAGGGGTCTTTCTCGTAAACAGTTAAATGCTTGGTATGAATATCTTGACGATTCTATTTACAGGGACGACCTTAGTTCGTCTGTCGCAGATTTTCTCAATGCGATGGTGGTCTATGGGTCTAGTGTCGAGGCAAAAGTAGGATCGATCTTTGTGGGTGGTTTCAGATCGTGGCTTCGTCCAACGCTATTGAGCGGTACTTGGCTTGGGTCGATATCCTCAAAAGTTGGGGAAGGCAAAGGAAAAATTAGAGTCCTAGACTCACTTAAGGTGTTTAAGGGGAATGAAGCCCACGTTATTGATTTTGCTGTTTTGGAGACCGTTACTGCCACGCTAGCAAGTCATGCAGTGATTTGTAAGAAGACCCTTGGAAGATCAGGCGACATCGAAAATGCCGTTAAGCATGAGTTGCGTGCCTGCTTGGGCTTTGACTATGTATGGCTTGTTTTCCTGCAAGGCGATACGAATGAGGTTATCGGGTTGGCTGAAGATCTCGGCATCGGCGCAATGCAATTGATGGAAGGTGAATTGCTCGTCCTGAGGACTCCCGAGTTCAATAATGTTCGAACCGTAGAAAGATGCACGGCACAAGAGGCTATGCTACAGCGCTTTACCGAAGAGTCGGATTCGCCTGCCACCTCAACTACCTATACGATCACTTCATTTTAACTGGAATTTGCTAAATATTCGGTTACCACAGTAACTGATCTGTGATAGAGTAAAATCAGTTACCACAGAGACTGATTTCCATTGTGGTAACTATCGCTAGTCCATACTGGTGCAAGTTGATTGAAGTGTGCGATGCATAAAGATGCTGGTCATCTACCACACCCTGAACGTATTGCTTCTGACTTGTTTTTCTTATTTGGCGTATTGCGCTGGTGAAAACTTCCCAATACGGGTGGTACTGAAGTTTGGTTTCGGGTGCCATGAGACTCTTCTACAAGGAGGCTGAAAGTGAATTTCCGCAACGATGGTCATGCTGTGGGCAATATTGCCGATGAGGTATTAAGGCTTTTCGATGAGGGCAAAATTCATCATGAAGAAGCGTTTGCGCTTCTGAAGACGTGCGAAAAGGGTGCCAAGTGGAGCGGCGAGTATCTTTTCCCCATGTCTGAGCACCGTTGCGGTTGCTGCCTTCGAAAGCCACCTGAAGGCGATGCTGTATTTTCGTTGTATGGAGTTTTTACGCCATCGAATGGTTGTGCTCGCGTTCCTTCTGAAGTTCAGGAGCGTGTCTTCGGCTATCTAGTTTGCGAGGATTGCATTCGCGAGTTGTCGAGCGATTACTTTGATGAAGAAAGCTTCGAACAGCTGGATTTCGATTTGTTGAAAATTGATTTTGGGAACATCCCTCTTGAGGATCTTGATTTGTTTTGCGACATTCTTGCACAAACGGATAATGAGGACGAGTCGCTGGATGATGAATACGATTTTCCTGATGACTCCTTCTTCGACAGCAGAGAAGAATATGGGTCTGCGATGGAAGTGTGCAGCTTAAGCCGATTTTTTGAGAAAGAGAAAGTAGATAAGGAACCCATCGATGAAGAAGAGTCGCAGCCCCTATTTGGAATCGACCTCGGAGTCACTTTTTCCGTTGGGCGAGTCGGTAAAGGTACGTCGTGTAGAGAGTAGCAATGTTCTTATTGAGAAACATGGTACGCGCAAGTGGATTCTGAGTGGTGAGCCAGAGCAAGACTGGTGGATGGAACTTGATTCGAACTTTGAGCGTTTGCCGGGGGATTGGGAATACGATCGAGAGGAAGAGCGCGTTACTTGCCGGTTCCTTTCTTTTGAAGATGAAGAGTGGATAAGGCGAAAGGAAGCGGAGCGGAAAGAGAGGATGCAGGATTTAACGGAGCTTATCGAAATGATTGACTCTAATCGCTTTGGTGAGTGCGTTGGCAGCGAGGTTGTTAAAGTGCATCTTGTCGAGAGTACCGATATTGTCGTGGAAGAGGATGGCTTACGAAAATGGTATCCAATTCATCGCGTTAAAGACGACGCATGGATTGGCTTCGGCCAGGACGGCGAAGACATTCGAGGATGCTGGTCATACAACGAGGCTGAAAGTACGATGCATGGTCGGTTTTATTCGAAAGAGGTGAGTTCAGAATGAGCAAACCTAATGATTGCTTTTCGTTAAAGGTCGATTTTTATGGCAGAGATTGTGCTTCTGCCCATATGAAAAGGACTTCACTGCGCAGGCTGTGGTTCGATTTGCTGGTGGAAGATGGAGACCTCTTCTGTACGAAAAAAGACGACTCTCAGCCAATGCGCACGGTTTGGGAAGCCCTGCTTGCTTTGGCGGAAAATTCTGAGCTTGCTCCTTTTGTTGAGCGTGCAACGGTAATTAGCCCCTTGGGGGAGTCTGACGCAACGGGCTTTGGCTACGAACGCGCCTGCAACGGTCGGGAAGATTGGGCTATAGATCCCATCAAAAACGGATACGATAACGGTGATGTCTTTTGTCTCTATATTGAGGAAAAGCCCAAAACTGCTGGTACGTGGGTTGAGCGTTTTCAAAGGGCGAAGGACGCTGACAGAATTCTTTGCATCGAAGCAACGGCAATAGATTGTTTTCTTGAGAAGATTCTTGTAAAGCGCTTCGAATATTCGGAGGAAAACCGGTTGGCGCGGCAGGGCTTTTACGGAGAGCATTTCGATATAAAGCTTGAAGACCTGTATTTTGACCGGTGGAACACTCAAGTATATTCGGCAAGCTCCCTAAAAGAAATTCGAGCCGATATTGCTTCTGTGATGGCAGAACTCGAGTACATCATTGGGCATGATAGGGTCAATGGATGCAGGGTATGGCTGCGTGGCGGATTGCAAGGATTCAAGGGTCTCGATGATGAACTTCGTCCCATTATTTGCTCTCCATGGGGACTGTCTCCGGATTCGCGCTGCACGGTCGAGCAGGCCTTTTCGTTTTATCGGAGATTTGACTACATCATTACTAATTACCTTTTGAAGATGGACCCAGAAAAACAGGTTGTTTATTTCGATGGGCCGTAAGTGTTTTTAACGCATAGATGGAAGACGCCATGCAGCCGAAGGCTGTATGGCGTCTCCTGTATTTGCCTGAACTTGATTGAAATGGGGCTATGCTTTCGCTTTTGACTCCATGTTGATGAACCGATAGGACAATGTGGTAATCGCGTTGCTTTGCTCTTGTGCAGGCAATGCTTTGAAACAGCTGTAAAACCGTAGGCTATCATCTTCTTCGACATCGAAACCCTTATGCTTTCCGCAATCGATTTCGCTTGGGTCTTCGGCAGATTTGCGAATCATGCGGGAAACGAGGTGCAGCAGCCGTGGGCGGTCTGACCCTTCCTCGAAATCGGGGTTTGCTTTGTAATAGGTGCCAGTTTTGATTTCGTCAAAAATAAGATCGAGGGGGGACCAAAAGTCGTTTCCTGCTTCTTTGGCGTTTGTTAAACCTAGCAGAAGTGCGACACTTTGGGGATTGCTGTCACTTCGGAACCAATTATCCAAAAGGCGCAAAAGGGAAGAGAGCAAAAGAGCTTCTGCTTCGCTGTATGGACCGGCTTGTTTTTCGGTTTCCGATAAGACGAGGGCGGCGTATCGGTCTGCATCACCGCCGATGGCTTCGAAGGGGTTGCGTTTTATGCTCGGGTTCTTTTCCAGTCGCCCAAGCTTTTCATTTATTGCCTCGATAAGCTCCTGCGCTGTTCGCCTCCCCGCTTCGCAATCGCTGTTTTCTTGACCTGCCAAGCAATCCTCTTCCGTGGGCATGTATCGTTCATCGCAATCATCCCATTCGGCTGGCAAGATAGGTACGCCATCTGAGTTGATCGGAGCCTTATATGCGATTTCGGAAAGCTGCTCGTAGGATAAAGCCCTAGGCTGCCTATCGAAGGGAAATCCTTCAGCTTCAACTGACTTTGCAAGGAACATGTTAATCGCGTCAGACAGGTTTAGTCCCCAACGCGAATAAATTTCGGTTGCCTGATTCAGAGTCTCGACATCGGTAAGAAAATGACTCTCGACATCTCGCTTGCTCACAATAACCTCCCAGTAAACGTTCTTTTTATCGCATGAAAAACTGTTGATTAATACCCCATTGAATAACCCAGCGGAATTCCCTCGCCAAGGGGGACGATTGCATCCATTAGTGTTGTGTGACGATGGTCGATATCCCTGTCTATATGGAAATGTCCGTAATACCAACGCTTGAAGTCGAGCTTAAATTCCAGCTCGTTGAAGAAATTGGTGAGTCGGTCGGTGTCGGGGTTTTGCCAGTTGGGATAGGGGTACAGCGTTTTCGAGAGTAAATCGCTGGCGCAGGTATGCGTAATAACGTAATCCACATCCCAGTTTACGGAGTCGAGTGTCTTTCGTGCGTAGGCTATCTCTTCTTCAGAGGGAAGCTCTTCGGGCCACCAACTGTATCCTTCGATTCGCCATGCGCGGTCTACGCTTGTGGCGCCGCCCATGGTTAATATGGTGGTGCCGTCGAAATCAAATACCTCGCCTCTCATCAGATGGCGCGTTCGCGAAAACTTCTGCAGTCGTTGCACGCGCCCGCCGTGCCATTCTTCAATCGGTTGGTCTTTCCACCAGCTAAAGCGTTCGTGATTCCCATCGACGAACAGCGTGGTCCAGGGACGGCTCTCAATCCACCAGATGAGGTCGTCTTCCATGATGCTGAATTCCCAAGGGATGCCAAAGTCGCCCGCGATAATAAGGTAGTCATCATGGGTGAGGTTTTTGCCCTCTTCCCATTCAACGATGCTGTTCATGGTGCTGCCACCGTGGATGTCTCCTGTGACGTAAATCATGCAATCTTCCTTCTAGTTGGCGAGTTTGATTCCGGCTAGCTTTCTTGCCACTTGCTTGCTTCCTGTCGCATTGACCCAGTTCGGCCACTTTGCGCGTCCATTGCAATCGGTACCGCTGAACCAGTTAAGGACTTCTTCAAGACTTACGGGCGAATAGCCGTTTGCGTCTACGCCGACATCGAAACGGTAAAGCCCCTGCATACGGTTGATTTCGTTGTAAGCGGGCCCTTCGGAATGGATGTGCCCATGTAAGTGGATTGAGGCATGAGACATGGCGGCCCAATCTGCCATGGGGAAGTGGCATAGGACGAGCTTTTGCTTGCAATGCCGAAGCGTACAGATGTGCGGCTCAACGATGAACGTTCCTGCAACGGCAGGCTGTGTCCAGTCCTTGTCGTGATTGCCGGGAACAAGGTGCACTTTCTTGCATCTGATGCTTCTTCTAAGGTTGGCGGCGTCAACAGCTGTCATCTTGAAAGAATAGTCTCCAAGGACGTATAGCTCGTCTTCGGGCAACACCTTTTCGTTGATATTGGCAATAAGCGCATCGTTCATTTCATAGATGCCGTTAAAAGGCCTGTTTGTGAACTCGAGGATGCGTTCGTGTCCAAAGTGGGTATCTGAGGTGAACCAAATCATAGTATCTCCGTTTCGTTAAGCTTTTATTCGGAAAGAACGGAGATGCCTGCAACGGTTTTGTTGCAGTAGGGCGGTATGCGAAAAGCATCTCCGATACAGCGAAGTGCCAGGTGAAAGCCTGGTAATTAGAACTGTATTTGTGGAAATGCGTGTTTCATTTTATGAGTGTGTTCCTAGTAGGTGGGGTTTGTGGTTTGCTGGAGAATGTCGCGGCAGCTTAAGACATCGATATACGGTTGCTCCAATTCATCGCAATCGTTCGAGATGATGTCTTCAGCGTGCAAACTTAATGCAGCTTCAATCAGCGCGCTTTGGCCGAAGTGTTTCGGCTTTAAGCAAAGCAAGCGGTCTACTTCGCTGTTACCAATTGGCTGAACGTCAATGAAAGTGCGCAAACCGCGAAGCTTTTCAGCGGCGATATCGGCGTCGAATTTCTCTGCTATCAGCGTATACATCCTGGTGAACGTTTCAGATATAGTCCAAAGCGCCAAAGCTCCTACGCGACCTGCGATAAGCAAGCAGCGGGCATCGTCGTGAAGCTTTCCCTTATCAAGGAAAAAAGATTCGAAAACATCCGTTGCAATCATGAGTTTCGAATTGACGAGAAATCGGTCTTCCTTGGTTGCGAAGCGTTCGGGAAGCTCGCTAGCCTCTTCGTTGGTTTTGCTAGTCGGTAAAAGAGAATCGACGAACCTCGTAGCGCGTAGCCATGCTTTCTCACTTGCGGCAGGGGAGGGGGAACCGCCAAGGAATTGGCAGTTCCCTGCTTGGTCGATATGGTCGTACATGAGGTTTATCGCTTGCGAAGCGTTAAAGCCTTCTTGCTGCAGGATACGTCCGACGCGAGCTTTCTTGTCCGCGTCGATACGTCCGGTAACCATCGATTCGCCCATTGCCTCCACCTTTCATTGCATATTGTGATTGTACAACAGATTGGTTGTACAATCAATCTGTTTAGGCTGCGTAAAAAGAGTAAAATCCTAGCCACGGTTAAGATTTGCGACCCCATGGGGATGCTTATACTTGGGCTTGATGGCATCAGCTCTCGAAAAGGGCATTAGTCTGCACGGTATAATGTTCTAATTAGTCGACGTTCAAAGGGGTTTAAATGCCTGAACGCAGTCGCTTTTATGGGTTTAAGATCGCCCCGTTGGCTTAGGAGATTGCTATGTATATTCTGAACGGAATCGCATATGCTGGCGAACCTCAGCCAGGCATGAAAGCGATAAGTGCAAAAGTCGTTAATGACCTATCCATGCTTGTGACGTTTTCGACAGGTGAAACAAGGCTTTTCGATGCGTCCCAGCTTGCGGAGAAGCCCGCATTTGCCGATCTGGCTGATTATGATGTGTTCCGAGATTTCAGAATCGATCACGGTGTTGTTACGTGGAAGCGGGGCGATATCGATATCGCCCCGGAAGCAATGTGCAAGATGAGTTTTCCCTATGAGCAGGTTGCCTGACTCGGCTCTTTTCGGCAAAGGTCAGCGTCTTGAACGGTTTTTGTGATAAAGGATTCCTCTATGGGGTAATTTTCTTTACCACGCTGCTATGG
>CAVDWN010000051.1:0-8129 GCA_963612535.1 Sphaerochaetaceae bacterium | reverse complement strand
AGGTCTTTGCCGGCCATTTCGTGGTTCAGGTCGAAGGTTACGTTTTCGTCGGTAACCTCTACCACCAAGGCGGGCAGGGGCTGGCCGCCAGGGCCCTGAAGGTACACGCGCTGGCCAACCGGCAGGTCTTCTGCGCCGGGAACGTTGGCGGTGGGAACGGTTTGCACCAGCTCCTCGTCATGCTCGCCGTAGGCCTCGGATGCGGGCAGGTGAACCTTCTTCTTTTCGCCAACCGCCATGTCCTTCACGGCGTTGTCGAAGCCGGGGATCATCTGGCCGGCCATGCATACGAACTCCAAGGGCTCGCCGCGCTCTACGGAAGAGTCGAACACCGTGCCGTCATCGAACGTGCCGGTGTAGTGGGCGCGTACGCGCTTGCCTTCATTGCTCATGTGAGGTTCCTTTCTTCGGTTCAGGAAGATGCGCCTTTAAACGTTGGCGCTTTGGCTTCGAGGTACAGCGGGGTTGCCCCAATGCTGCGCCGAACCCAATTCAAATGCTGCAGGTTAGTGTACCCGCTAACAGCGTATATAAAAAGAACCCCGTTCGGAAACGGGGTTCTTTTGCGTAGCGATGTGCCGTGCTTCCGGCAGGCTTTCCGGCTAGCAAGCTACGCCAGCCAAGAAGCGCCGTTCGCGCAGGATAGCCTGCGTTATGCCAGCACCACGAACCGCACGATGAGCCATGCGCAGCTGATGGCAGTGAACACGAGCATCATCGGGAAGCCCACCTTGGTGTACTCCATGAAGGTGATGGGGTAACCGTAGCGGCCCGACATGCCCGAGAGCACCACGTTGGCGGATGCGCCGATGAGCGTGCCGATGCCGCCGATGCAGGCACCAAGCGAGATTGCCCACCAGTACGGCATAACGTCGATGCCCGTCTGCTCCATGGCAAGGAGGATGGGAATGAGCGTTGCCACCATGGGGATGTTGTCCAGGAACGACGAGATAAGCGCCGAAGCCCAGCACAGCACGATGATGGTAACCAGCACGTTGCCGCCGGTAACCTCGATAAGGCCGTTGGCAAGCATGTTGATAACGCCGGTTTCGGAAAGGCCGCCGACTACGATGAACAGGCCGGCGAAGAAGCCGATGGTTGCCCATTCAACATCGAGCAGGATCTTCTCGATATCGGCCGCGCTGATGATAAGCATCACGGCAGCAGCGGTAAGCGCCACGGTGCTTGGGGTTACGTTGAACATGCTGTGCGTGACGAATGCCACGGCAACCAGGATGATCATCACCACGCTCTTCTTGAACAGGCTCTGGTTCTGGATGGCCTCATGGGCATGCATTTCCATGATGTGCGCCTGCTTTTCGGGCGATGCGTTCATGTTGCGGCCGTACAGCACATAGAACATGGCGATGGCGGCAACGGTGATAACGAGCACTGCCGGGCCGTTGTACACCAGGAAGTCCAAGAACGTGAGGTTGGCGGCGGAGCCGATCATGATGTTCGGCGGGTCGCCGATAAGCGTTGCGGTGCCGCCGATGTTCGATGCCATGATCTCCACGATAAAGAACGGCACAGGGCTCATCTCCAGCATCTTGCACACTGTGAAGGTAACCGGGCCGATAAGCAAAACGGTGGTCACGTTGTCCAAGAACGCAGAAAGCACGGCGGTGATCAGCAGCAACAGCACCATGATTGCCCATGGGTTGCCCTTCGCTACCTTCGCCGCTCGTATGGCTATGTACTCGAAGATGCCCGATTGCTTAACCACGGCCACGAAGATCATCATGCCTACCAGAACGCCAAGCGTGCCGAAGTCGATGTGCTCCATACCCTTATCGAACGATACGATGCCGGTAAGGATGAGCACGACGGCGCCCGCAAGCGCGGCGGTTGTGCGGTGGATTTTCTCCGAGATGATAAGCGCGAACACCACGATGAAGATCACGATGGAAATGATCTGCGGTGTAGTGAATTCAGGCATACACACCACTCCTTCCGTTCCCAGATACCCAGTATCTGGGGTTTGCCTTTGTAGGGAGTTTACCCCCTCTTTTCCGACGCAATACAAAAAGAAGGCCATTGGCCTTCGCTGCGGCGTCGAATTCCCCTGTAAAAAAGATACGTTGTGGGCAAATGAGCGTCAATAACGCGTTCACGGTTAATCGGCCGCGATCCATTTCGGTTTCTTCTTGCATTTATAGGTAAAAAGGAAGGCCCGCGTTCCGGGCGGCTGCCGTTCCCGTTGGTTGGGGAGCGGGGCAGGGCTCGAAGCGCGGGCCTTTCCTAGGGCGTGTATGTTCGCTTCAGGTTAAACCAGAATGCAGAAGCGCAGTACCAGGTACACGCAGCTGATGGCGGTGAACAGGATCATCAGCGGGAAGCCGACCTTGGTGTACTCCATGAAGGTGATGGGGTGGCCGTACTTGCCTGAGATGCTTGCCAGAACCACGTTGGCGGAAGCGCCGATGAGCGTGCCGATGCCGCCGATGCAGGCGCCCAGCGAAACGGCCCACCACAGGGGCATAACGTCCATGCCGGTGGATTCCATCGTGGTGATGATGGGGATGAGCGTGGCAACCAGCGGGATGTTGTCCAGGAAGGACGAGATGATTGCCGAAGCCCACACCAGCACGATGATGGTGACCATCAGGTTGCCGCCGGTGGCATCGATAAGCGCGTAGGCCATCATCTCGATGACGCCGGTTTCGGCCAGGCCGCCAACAACCACGAACAGGCCGGCGAAGAAGCCGATGGTTGCCCATTCGACGTCCATCAGCGTGTGCTCAACGTCGGCGCGGCCAATGATGAGCATGATGGCCGCTGCTGCCAGGGCAACCACGCTCGGCTCGATGTCCAGCGCGCCGTGCACCACGAAGGCAAGGGCAACCAGGAAGATCATCACGACGCTCTTCTTGAACAGCCCCTGGTCCTTGATGGCCTCATGCGCATGCATGGCCATGATGTGGTCGCGCTTTTCCTGCGAGGCGCCCATGTTGCGCCCGTACATCACATAGAAGATGGCGATGGAGACGATGAGGATGATGAGCACTGCCGGGCCGTCGTTGGCCAGGAAGTCGAAGAAGGTAAGGCCGGTTGCGGAGCCGATCATGATGTTCGGCGGGTCGCCGATAAGCGTTGCCGTGCCGCCGACGTTCGAGGCGATGATCTCGGTAAGGAAGAACGGGATGGGGTTCACTTCCAGCATCTTGCATACGGTGTAGGTTACCGGGCCGATGAGCAGAACCGTGGTCACGTTGTCCAGGAATGCGGAAAGCACGGCGGTGATCAGCACGAACAGCACCATGATAAGCCAGGGGTTGCCCTTCGCTATCTTCGCGGCGCGGATGGCCAGGTACTCGAATATGCCGGAGTTCTTCACCACGGCCACGAATATCATCATGCCAACCAGCACGCCGAGCGTGCCGAAGTCGATGTGCCCGACGCCGGTGTCGAACGACACAACGCCGGTAAGGATTAGGGCGACTGCGCCGGCGAGGGCAGCCGTGGTGCGATGCACTTTCTCGGAAATGATGAAGGCCATCACGACGACGAAGATGACGATCGAGATGATCTGAGCGGTAGTTAAGGCGATCATTCCGTAGTGCTCCTTTCTCTTAAAAGGGAACAGATGCGGTTTCTCGTCTTGAAGCACAGAGTCCCGGGTAACACACGTCCATTGCCTGAACAGGCAACGCCCCACTCTGGCGTACCGACTCCAAAAAAAGATCCGTGGATGAAGGTACGGGATTGAACGTGTTTTAGTCAAGCGAAATCCAGTAAGCGGCTTCAGCTGCAATGATCCTGAAACCTAATAACGAAGCAGGTTCTATTTGCTTTGACTATAGGAACGATAAGCTGGGGAAATTGACGGGAAGGTAACGCCGCATTTCAAGGCGGGCGAATGGCTAAAACGGTTGAAAGTATCAATCGGAGCTATAGGACTATAAGTTTCACATAGTTGCTGTGAATCATATTCACGCAAACTATCTAAAACATGTTCAAAGTGAATTAGAACATGTTCACCCGTTGGAGAATAATCGGTCGTGGACTTAAGCGCTGTGCGTTGCCCATCGGGGGATCGGGCTGCAGCGCGGCGGTTCATAGTAGGGACCATCTTCAAATGACGAAGGGAAACCTTGGGGATTTAGGTTTGGCTTTGCCTTTGTTCGCGAAAGCGATCCAACAGCCAAGTGAAGCAGAAATCTTCCAACGTTTTCTTGAATCTATTGAAGGCACCGGGAAAGCAAGCGTGCACGTGCGAACCCGATGCAATCAAAAGAAGGAGGAGTAAGATGGTCGATTTTATTTTTGCGCAGGAATGCGCAAGAGGAGAGAGGGGCTAAGCAATGGCTATGCTTAAGCGTGAATTCGGTGGAATTCAGCCATGTTGGAAAATTGGCCTATTCCGTATCCGTCTGCCGTTCATCCACTTCAAGATCTCGCCTCCCGAGGTCGTAACCGGCCTGATGAACGCTTGTACTTCGTACGGCGCTCTGGCTGTTCTTATCACCACCCTGGGTCTTGATCCTGCAGTGGCATGGGCACTGGTTGTGTTCGAAACGGGTATGTACACCCTGAACTGGCTGCTCGGCGAGCCTTCCATCTGCGGTTGGATTACGCCTGCAATGGCAATCATCGTTGTGTTCCTGGAATCCTTGGATCCAGGCGTGGCGCGATTGCAGATGCTAACGGCAATCCAGCTAGAGTTAGCGCTCTTGTTCATAATCTTGGGTGCAACAGGCTTGTCTAAGAAGCTCAACACGATGGTACCTCCCGCTATCAAGGCAGGTATCGTTATGGGCGCTGGCGTCAACGCCGTAGCCGTTCGCCTGAAGGAGGGCGGCGCAGTCGACACCGTCACCGTTGGTTGCCTCTGCGGCCTGGTGGTTGTGTTCCTGCTCATGTTCTCCAAGCGCGTACGCAAGTACATGGACACCAACCGTTTCGTTGCCATCCTGGGCAACTACAGCTTCCTGTGGGCCGTTATCGCCCTGCTGGTAGCTGGCGGTGCTGCTGGTGAGTTCAACTTCGAGTGGTCCGGCGAAATCATCAAGGTTCCCGACTTCATGTTGCTCTTCACCACCGTTTCGCCGATCTTCATCGGCTTCGCTTCCGACCCCGCTGTTTGGGTTCAGGCATTCCCCTACGCAATCGTTGCATGGGTTATCGCCTACGGCGACTTCGTAACGGTTCAGCAGCTTGGTCTGCAGGCCGCCCGTGACGACGAGTACATCGAGTTCGACCCGAACCGTACCAACGTCATCTGCGGTATCCGTAATGCACTGCTTTCCATCTTCGCACCTTACCCGGCACTTGCTGGTCCTCTGTCCGCTCCTTACTGCGTAGCAACCTATGCTCGCTATAAGCAGTCCGGCCGTCAGGGCATGGACTCCATCTACGATGGTTCTGGTACCAACCTGATCTTCACCGTAATTGGCCTGTTCGTCTATCCTCTGTACGAGGCATCCCTGGCAGCATCTGCAGCACTCCTCGTGGTTGTGCTCCTCATTCAGGGCTGGCTGTGCGCACAGATCGCATTCGGCCTTGTCCGCGACGATCTTGATAAGGGCATGACAGGCATGATCGCAGGCTTCATCGTAGCCCGCGGCGGCGGCGTCGGCTTCCTGGCCGCAATCGTCCTCTACCTGCTCATCTCCGACAACGACAAGATCCGCGAGGACTACGCCTACAACAAGGAGCTCCAGCGCATCGAGGATGAGGAGACGGAGCGTCAGCTCGAAGCTCTCCATGCTCGCCTGGAAGCTGCAAAGGCAGGCAAGCTTCAGGACTAACCCTGAGCTAGCCTGAAGGCAGAGCAAACAGGACATATGTCCCATTCCGAAGTGAGACGCTTTGGATGAAGGGGGACCGGAGTGCACGCTCCGGTCCCTTTTTGGTTTTTTGGGGCCGTGGGCGCTGTGGGTGCCGGTTGGCGGCGAGGTTTGTGCGTTGGTAGGCAGATCGCGGTAAGGCCGGTAGGCTGATCGGCGCCTATCGCGGCGTTGATTCTGCGTTGGCTGCAAGTGGGCAGGCACGGTAGGGGCGAGTTCGGGTTGCTCGGTGGCTGGGCAGGCGCCCTGAGGTTCCTCATTCGCAAAAGGAAAGATAAGTTCCTCAAATCAGAATAAGAGGCGGGCGTATTCTAAGGCCCGCTTCCGTATAATTGAACACGTTCTAAGTAAGGAGCCCTTGATGTGCGGCTCCGAATTCAGAGGCAAGAAACGAAAGCGATAGGAGTTCCCATGGGCAACAACATTGACGATCTTCGCAGTGCCCTTGAGTTTCTGCGGGGCATTCCCGGCCAGTTGGTGGAAACCGATGTGGAGGTGGATCCTGCCGCCGAGCTGTGCGGCGTGTACCGCCATGTGGGCGCCGGCGGAACGGTGCCGCGCCCTACTAAAGAAGGTCCTGCGATGATCTTCAACAACGTGAAGGGGCACCCCGATGCTCGCGTGGCAATCGGGCTTCTGGCCAGCCGTTCGCGCGTGGCGAAGCTACTCGATGCCGACCCGCGCCGCCTAGGTTTTCTGTTGAACGATGCGGTACTGAACCCCATTCCGCCGGTGGAAGTGCCTGCTGAAGAGGCGCTTTGCCAGGAAGTGGTTCACTACGCCACCGAAGAGGGCTTCGATGTTCGCAAGCTCGTGCCGGCGCCCACCAACACGCCGGAAGATGCCGGCCCGTACATCACGCTGGGCATGTGCTACGCTTCCGACCCCGAAACGCATGTTTCCGACATCACCATCCACCGCATGTGCCTGCAGGGCCCCGACGAGATCTCTATCTACATGGTGCCCGGTGCCCGTCACATCGGCGCGTTCTACGAGAAGGCCGAGGCCATGGGCCAGCCACTGCCCATCTCCATCAGCATCGGCGTAGACCCTGCCATCGAGCTGGCCACCTGCTTCGAGCCGCCTACGACCCCCATGGGCTACGACGAGCTCAACGTTGCCGGCGCGTTGCGCGGCCAGGGCGTGAAGATGGCCAAGTGCCTTACCGTGAACGAGCGCTGCATTGCCAACGCCGAATACGTCATCGAAGGCGAGATCCTTCCCGGCAAGCGCGTGGCGGAAGACATGAACACCGGCACCGGCAAGGCCATGCCTGAATTCCCCGGCTACACCGGCCCTGCCAACCCATCGCTTCCCATCATCAAGGTGAAGGCGGTTACCACGCGCAAGAACCCCATCATGCAAACCTGCATCGGCCCTTCCGAAGAGCATGTGAGCATGGCGGGCATCCCCACCGAGGCCAGCATCATCCAGATGGTGGAAAAGGCCATGCCCGGCCGTCTGCTGAACGTGTATTGCGCATCCCCGGGCGGTGGCAAGTACATGGCCGTTATGCAGGTGAAGAAGAGCATGCCTTCCGATGAGGGCCGCCAGCGCCAGATGGCCCTGCTTGCCTTCTCGGCGTTCAGCGAGCTGAAGAACGTTTTCTTGGTAGACGAAGACGTTGACCCGTTCGACATCAGCGACGTGATGTGGGCTATGAACACCCGCTTGCAGGGCGACCAGGACATCATCACCATCCCCGGGGTGCGCTGCCATCCGCTGGACCCTTCGAACGACCCGGATTATTCCAACAGCATCCGCGACCACGGCATTGCCTGCAAGACCATCTACGACTGCACGGTTCCCTACGATTTGAAGGACCGCTTCCATCGCTGCAAGATCATGGACGTGGACCCGAAGCACTGGCTCCCCGATTTCGAGGCCTAAGCGCATGGAGCGCCTGGTTGTTGGCATAAGCGGCGCAAGCGGCACGCATCTGGCGTGTCGCTTCATCCGCCAAGTGAAAGAGTTCACCTCGTGCGAGGTTCATGCGGTGGTAACCGAGGGCGGTCGCCTTACCGCGGGCTACGAGGAGCCGGAGCTTTTCGGGGAAACGTTGCGCATGGCGGATTTCGTGCATGACAACGCATCGCTGGGGGAATCCATTGCCAGCGGAACGTTCAAGACCGCAGGCATGGTGGTTGTTCCCTGCAGCATGAAGACGGTGGCCGGTATCGCAACGGGATACAGCGACAATCTGCTGTTGCGCGCCGCCGATGTAACGCTGAAAGAGCAGCGCCCACTGGTTCTTGTTGCGCGCGAGACGCCCATGAACGCCATACACTTGCGCAACCTAAGCCAGCTGGCGGCTATTCCCAACGTGACGCTTATGCCGCC
>CAVDWN010000050.1:0-8141 GCA_963612535.1 Sphaerochaetaceae bacterium | reverse complement strand
ACGAGCTTCGCGGCGCCCTGCACGGCCTGTTCCGCGTTCGCTGCTTCAACCAGGACGACGCCCATCTGTTCGTGCGCCCCGACCAGCTTACCGACGAGATCATCGGCGTGGTGAAGCTCATCGACTCGGTGTACCAGCAGTTCGGCTTCGAGTACCACGTGGAGCTTTCCACCCGCCCCGAGGATTCCATGGGTTCCGATGCCGAATGGGAGGCCGCAGAGGCTGGCTTGAAGACCGCTCTGGACCAGCTGGGCATGAGCTACGAGGTGAACGAGGGCGACGGCGCCTTCTACGGCCCCAAGATCGACTTCCACCTGAAGGACACCATCGGCCGTACCTGGCAGTGCGGTACGGTGCAGCTGGACTTCCAGATGCCCCAGAACTTCAACCTGGAATACCAGGACGCAGACGGCAGCAAGAAGCGCCCCGTTATGCTTCATCGTGTGGCGTTCGGTTCCGTTGAGCGCTTCATCGGCATCCTTATCGAGCATTACGCCGGCAAGTTCCCGGTTTGGCTTGCTCCTACGCAGGTGAAGGTGCTTCCCGTTTCCGAGAAGAGCCGCGACTACGCCCATAAGGTTGCCGATCAGCTGGAAGCCGCCGGCATCCGCGTGGTGGTGGACAACCGTGACGAGAAGATCGGCTACAAGATCCGCGAGGCACGCAGCATCGACCGCGTTCCCTACATGCTCATCCTGGGCGAAAAGGAAGCGGCCGCCGGCAACATCTCGGTGCGCGACCGTGCCACCAACGAGACGAACCCCTATTCGGTTGAGGAGTTCATCGCCAAGGTAACCGAGGAGATCCGCACGCGCGCTTAGCCTTGACCAAGGGTATTTTGAGACGAGCCGTGGGTGCCACAGTACACCCACGGCTCGTTTGCTATAGAGGTGGGCAGCTTGTATCTGGTTGGTTTGCGGCAGTAGGTGTGCCAGTAGGGACAGTCCCCATTGGTCCCTCTCTAGCACGGAAAGCGCCAGCGTTGCCGGGCTCCGTTTTGGGTTGGCTGCGTGTTATCTTGTAGCGAAAGCATCTTGAGAAGGGAATTGGGCTTGGTTGCTGGTTTTGTGCGGCGCACGGGGAGCTGTCTTGGCGTCTTTGCTATTTTCTTGATCTGCATTTTTGCGTTTGCCCCCAGCGCATGGGCCGACGATTCCACGGCTCGTCCGTCAACGAACGGAGCGCTTTCCGTCGATGGCAGTGCACTTGTCGATGCGCAGGGTAACACGGTTCAGCTGCACGGCGTTAGCACCCATGGGCTGCAGTGGTTCCCCGAATATGTGAACAGGCCGCTTTTCCAGCAGGTTTCGTCCGAATGGGGCGCCAATCTGGTTCGACTGGCTTTTTATTCGGACAGTTACTGCAAAGCAAGTGCCCAGGATGCCTCTGCCGCTATGGGCACCCTGCGCACCGGCATCGACGCGGCTATCGCGGCCGATATGTATGCAATGGTTGATT
The DNA here is from genome assembly GCA_963612535.1 of Sphaerochaetaceae bacterium. GTDB lineage: Bacteria > Actinomycetota > Coriobacteriia > Coriobacteriales > Eggerthellaceae > Anaerotardibacter. The sequence continues at coordinate 6,683 of CAVDWN010000050.1, read as the reverse complement.
GGCACATCCTTGAAGACAACGACCCTAACCAGTATATAGACCAAGCTGTGGAATTCTTCGGGCAGATATCGTCCGAATACGCGCAAAGCCCCAACGTCATCTACGAGATCTGCAATGAGCCCAACGGCGAAACCACGTGGACGCAGATTCGCGAGTACGCCCAGAAGGTGATTCCGGTAATCCGGGCGAACGACCCTGATGCTGTTATCGTGGTTGGCACGCCCAGCTACGACCGAGACCTTATGGCTGCCGTGCGCAACCCGCTTAGCCAATACGGCAATATCATGTATGCCTGCCACTTCTATGTATCCACCCACGGGCAGGATTTGCTGGGGGAGATAAACCAGGCCATCGAAGAAGGGTTGCCGGTGTTCATCACCGAGTGCGGACTGGCCGAAGCGGACGGATCGGGCAGGGTTGATTTCGCCTCTGCTGTTCAGTGGTTCAACTACCTAAACGAACATAAGCTCAGCTATGCGGTGTGGAGCCTTTCGAACAAGGCGGAAACCTCTGCGCTCATCGCCTCCAACAGCAATGCAACCGAGCACTTGGGCGATGCTGACATAAGCCCGGTAGGTTTATGGGTGCGCTCGTTGCTGCAAGGGGAACAGCCGGCGGCAATCGCCTTGCCTGCCGTAGATGAAAACGGCTATCTGGTGAAGGGGAGCAGCGCGTGGGAGCGCCTAACTGAAGGTTTGGACCTTGCTCCGGAAGCATCGTGGCACCGCTTCGCCTTCGGCGCCCTGATGCTGATTGCGCTCTCTCTTTTGGTGGGTGCAGGTATGCGCTTCCGGAAGAAGCGGGGCCATACCTACGAAGATCTGCTTCGGCTAGGAGACAATCCGAAGCCCAGCAAGGTGGATCCCAAACGTGCCTTCGCCTGCCAAGTGGTTATCCTGGCAAGCACGTTCTTCACGCTTGTTTACCTGTGCTGGCGCGTGGTGTTCTCTGTTCCCTTTGGATGGGGCTGGCTTGCGGTGGCCTGCAACATCGTGCTGCTGTTAGTGGAGATACTTGGCTTCGTGGAGTCGTTGGTTCATTTCCGCGATGTGGCGGGCATGCGTACGCATCCGCTTCCTGCCTGCAAGCCTGAGGAATACCCGGACGTCGATATCTTTATCGCTACCTACAACGAACCCGACTACCTGCTGGCCAAGACCATAAACGGCTGCAAGCATTTGGAGTACCCCGATGCCTCAAAGGTGCATATCTGGCTTTGCGATGATAACCGCCGCCCAGAAATGCGCACTTTGGCCGCCCGCATGGGCATAGGCTACTTCGATCGGCCGAACAACGAGGGTGCCAAGGCGGGCAACCTCAACGCGGCCATGGCCCGTACCAGCGCACCGTATGTGGTGACGTTGGACGCCGACATGATCGTGCAGCGGAACTTCTTGATGCAAACCATACCGTACTTCATCGATTCGCAGCGCCGCAACGCCGGCCTGCCCGAAGAGCAGCAGATCAAGCTGGGCCTGCTTCAAACCCCGCAGTGCTTCCACGACCCTGATGTGTTCCAGCATGGGCTGTATGCGGAGCATTGCATTCCCAACGAGCAGGACTATTTCTACCGCACCGTCGAGGTTGCGAAGACGTCGAGCAACAGCGTTATCTACGGCGGCTCGAACACGATGCTTGCCCGTGAGGCCTTAGAGGCCATCGGCGGCTTTTACACGGAATCCATCACCGAGGACTTTGCAACGGGTTTGCTTATCGAATCGGCTGGCTATGTGAGCTTGGCGCTGCCTAAGCCGCTTGCGTCGGGTAGCACCCCGCACACGTTCGCCGAGCACATCCAGCAGCGCACGCGGTGGGGGCGCGGCGTTATCGTAACGGCGCGCAAGCTGGGCATCATGAGGCGCACCGGCCTTACCCTTGCTCAGAAAACAAGCTACTGGAGCTCGGTGGTGTATTGGTATTCGCCCATCAAGAACCTTATCTACCTGTTGTCTCCGCTGCTCTTCGCTGTGTTCGCCATCCCGGTATTCGATTGCAGCTGGATGGATCTGGTGGTGTTTTGGCTGCCCATGTTCATTGCCCAGTTCGTTTGCTTGCGGGTGGTGAGCCAAGGGAGGATTACCACCAGGTGGAGCGGTATCCACGAAACGGCGGTTATGCCGCACCTGCTGCTGCCTATCATCAAGGAATCGCTGGGTATCACGCTTTCCACCTTCAAGGTTACGGATAAGTCGGGGCCTGCCGCGCATCGTGTGGCGGACTATCGCAGCATGGCTCCCTTCATCGTTCTGGTGCTTCTTTCCGTTGTCGGCATCGTACGCGTTGTTTGGCTTTTGACGCTGGTGCCTTCCGTGGGGCTGTTCGTTCTTCTGTTCTGGTTGGTGCGCAACCTCTACTTCCTGGCAATGAGCCTGTTCTTGATAGATGGGCGCGACTCGGACGGCGAAAACGTGAAGGTTCATGCAGCCGAGCCGGCTCGGGTAACGCTTTTGGAGGGCATCGGTACGTTGAGTGGGCCTGCGCCGGGCGTTCTGTGGAAGGGTGCCACCACGCAGTTGACCGAGCACAGCGTGTGCGTTTGCCTGGAAGATTCTGAGCAGTTGCATCTTGGTTCGCAAGTGGAACTTGCGGTGGAAAGCGAGCCATACCAGGTGAGGCTCAAGGGCGTTGTCACCGAGGTTGCGCTTTCGCGCAATGCTGATCAGCGCTCGCACACTATAGAGGTGTTGGATTACGGCAACCAGTGGGGCGAGTACCTGCAGATACTCTTCGACCGCGTGCCCACCCTGCCGCAAAAGCTCACGCATGACCCTGGCCCGGTGCGCTACTTCTGGCGCAACCTTGCAGCGCGTTTGAGCCGGCTGGCATAAGGTATCTGCGCCTACTGTGATTGAGGGAGCGTGTGCTCCCGATCGTGGCGGACGACCGGTCGCGCGCTCGGGCCGGGGCGACGGCGATGTCCGTCAGCTGCAGGCTGTTCGCGTTCTGCGAGTGGTATCATCCAGGGTGAAGGTGGCCTTGGCTGCCATGTCGAATAACGCGGGATCGCTTTCAAGGTCAAACCCCGCGTCCAAATGTGCGAGCCATCTTAAACTGAGGTTTCGGAATGTATAAACTGCGCGGTATCCAGAAGTCGTACAAGAAAAGAGGCATTAGCAGAACTGCGCTTAGGCGGGTGGATCTTGACCTGCCGAGCACCGGGCTCTTTGCTGTCGTCGGGGAATCCGGTTCCGGAAAGTCGACCCTCTTAAACGTGCTTTCTTGCCTGGTAGCGCCCGACAAGGGGACGATTGAGGTTGAAGGCAGGGACGCCTCGAAGCTCAGCGATTCGCAACGATGCGGTTTTACTGCGCGCGATGTTGGGTTTGCTTTCCAAAACGACGAATTGGTTGCCCATGCTTCGTTGTTTGAAAACATGCAGGCTTCATTCATCTTGTCGGGTTTCCCCAAGTGCGAGGTTGTTGAAAAGGCAACCTCCGCCCTTGAGCGTGCGGGATTGCTCGAGTTCAAAAATTGCCTTCCCGAGCAGCTCTCGCAACATCAACTGCGACGGTTCTCCCTTGCTCGCGCAATGTGCAAAGGCGCGAAAGTCTTGCTTCTCGACGAGCCTGAAGTCGGTTTGACGGAAGGCGAGCGAGCCAGCTTGATCCAAGAAGTAAAGAGCGCTTCGACGAGCTCTTTGGTTGTTGTGACAACGAGGGATGCCGGTTTTGCCGCGGCACTCGAGGCTGTTGTTATCGACATAGAAGATGGCGTTGTCGATCACGTGGATGCTGAAACGACAGCCGCCGACGTTCCCTCCAGCTTCGCCCCGGCCTCAACACCCTGCGCGGTACCCGTGTCCCTTTCGTCTAAACTTGGGTTTGTTCACGTTAGCTTGCGCAATAGAAGCGGAAGAAGCTTCTTTTTGGGCCTGTCTGCGATGCTTGGAATCGTTGCCCTTGCCTTCGTCTTGGCTGTCTCGAACGGGATTACCACCTACATCGACACCGACAACCGCGACAGCTTGTCTCAGCAGCCGCTTCAGGTTGGCACGCTTGCCTTCAATTCAACGGACCTCACGAACGCGCTTACGGGCGATGGCTCCACTCAGTTGTCTACTTCGGAGCTGATAAAGAAAACGATTAATTCCGCAAAGAACAACGATCTGAAGTCGCTCAAGTCGCATATCGAGGGCAACAAGGACAAGTTTTCCGACTGCACTGAGCTCATCGACTACGACTACGGCATAACGCCGCAGGTGTTCGTGGCCGACACCAGCGTAGGAACCATTTCCTTAAGAACGAATACCTTATCGGAGATATCGGGGCTTTCCAGCTCATACACGGCCACCTTCATGTCGCCCGCTGATTTCACGACAATGGCGCGTTTAGACGCAAAGGCCGAAAACTACACTTCGCAATATGACGTTTTGCAAGGCAGATGGCCGGAAAAGTACAACGAACTCGTCCTTGTGCTTCCCGGCGATCGCTCTATCCCTGGACTTGATGTAACTTCCAACTCAATCGAGGCTCGGCTGCAAAGGCTCAGCAACGCTATGACGTTGTTCAAAACGGGTCAACTGTCCGACGACGGGTCCGTCGAGTCGTTCAACCTTTCGATTCAGGACTACATGGATCTCGACCTCAAGTTAGTGTCGGTTGCGGAATGCTATACGCAAAGCGAAGACGGAGGTTCCTGGCAAAACAATTCGTCAGACGAAGACTTCATGAAGAACATCGTTGCGAATTCCGAGAACTTGAAAATCGTCGGCGTTGTTGCGCCATCGGAAAACGCAACCTCCGAAACGCTTTCTTCTGGTTTATGGTATCTCCCTTCTTTGGAAGACTACATCGCCCAAAGGGCAGGGGAGTCCGACATCGTCAAAGCCCAAATAGCCAATCCGGACGTCGACGTGTTCACGGGAATTCGCTTCGACAGCCACGGGCGCACGTTCGACGATTTGGCAAACAGCGTTTCCGCAAGCATTCGAGCTGCGTTTTCCTCGATAGAGAAGGAATTGAACACGGCTCTTGAGCAAACCTTCGCCGACATCGAACGCGAACTTGGCAGCCTTGCCCTCGACGAGGGCTTTGAGCTCGATTTTACCGACGAAGACACGGACGGCAGCTATGCCGATGATGGCAGCATTACCCTTAACTGGGGGGATATCCTGGGAACAACGCCGGAAGACAACAAGATCGTCGTCGGTGTTGATGAAGACGCAATCGACGAGGCGCTGCTCAATGTGTTCAGCGAATACTTGGCAGACGCTATCTCGAAGGGCAAGACCCCGACGCGTGATGACCTGGTAAATTACCTGGCAAACAAAGAGGTCAGCGACAAGCTGAACAAGGAAATCGACAACGCCTTCATCACGGTTGAGCTAGATGAGGAAACCGAGAGGCAACTCGACGCTTTTATCGAGCAGCAGGTTCTTCCTTACCTCCTAGATTACGTACAGGAGGAATATGACGCGTACATCGTGTACATCGAAGCGCAAATCAAAGCAGGCACCTATAAGCCTTTGAAGGAATTTCAGGATTCGCTGCATAAGCTCACGAGCGATGACGTGTTCGCTTCGCTCGGGGTAGACACGGCCCTGAACGACTTCTTCAAGGAATTCGATCTGTCGAGCACATACGATGAGTTGGACAGCCTTTTTGCATTCGATGAGGCATCGGAAGATGGATCAGGGGAGGATGCAGGCGAAAGTGCGACGGCCGGGGATTCAGGACAGCTGGACCCTTCAACGAAAAAGTTCTTGGACTTGATCGTTAAGATGGCGACCACAACGCAGAACACCTATTCCCTCAACATGAAATACCTCGGGTATTCTGATTTCAGCGCGCCTGCAACAATTCGATTCTATACGCCAACTTATGAAGACCGAATCGCCTTGAACAACCTCATTACCAGCTATAACGACTCGGTCAGCGCCGATTCTTCGAAGCACATCGATTATTACGACTTGGTAGATACCGTTACCAATATCTCCATGGGTATAGTCAAGGTGGTAAGCCTGATATCGCTTGTGCTATTGCTGCTGATGGGCATTGCGACGATGTTGACTATCGGTGCCATCACCTTCTTCAGTTCGCGCGATCGCTGGCGCGAAACAGGCGTTATGAGGGTTCTCGGTGCAACCCGTTCTACGGTGTTCTTGACGCTCATATTGGAAGGTGCCGTAATCGGGTTGCTGTCTGCGGCCGTAGGCCTGGGGATAGCTGCGCTTATCAGCATGCCGGTCAATTCATCGACAACAGCAAACATCGGCTTCAGCCTTATGCTCTTCGAGCCATGGCATGTGGTTTGCCTGTTGGCGCTGGGCGTTGTCACGATGGTTCTTGGGTACCTCATCCCAACAATCGCGATCAGCAGGAAAGACGCCGTTTCGGTTCTTCGGGCACGATAGGATGTTCAGTCGTCGATGCCGCCAGCGGCGTACCGCTTTCAGCTTGGCTTGATTGGGAAGACGGAGAGCTAGAACCCTAACGCGAGCTTGTTGGCAACCACCCGGCCGAACGTTACCTGGGTATATGCGAAAAGCATCAACCTCGTAGGCTTTAATGGGATTCAATATTTGTAATGGCTCTTCGTGTGTCCATCGGAATGGGCAGCTCGACCTATCTACGGGTTGCACTTGCCGCAGGGCGAGTAGCCCTTGTCGATAAGCTCCTGGCGAGCGCCCGTGAAGCTCTGCTTGTTCGAGTCCTTCATCTTGGCGATGGAGCTGCACGAGGGAA
>CAVDWN010000049.1:0-8223 GCA_963612535.1 Sphaerochaetaceae bacterium | reverse complement strand
GAGCGCGGCATCCGCGTCATCATCGCCGCTGCTGGCAAGGCCGCGCATCTGGGCGGCGTGGTCGCAGCCTACACCCCGCTTCCGGTTATCGCCGTGCCCATGAAGACGTCCGATTTGGGCGGCCTTGATTCGCTGCTTTCCATGGTTCAGATGCCCTCTGGCGTGCCGGTGGCCACGGTTGCCATCAACGGTGCGAAGAACGCTGCCATCCTGGCTGTTCAGATGCTGGGTACCGGCAACGACGAGGCTCGCGCCAAGATCGAGAAGCTCAAGGCCGACATGGCTCAGGCCTAAAGGGACCTTTTATGCCAAAAGAGTTTTTGAAGGGCAACGAGGCCTTCGCCCATGCTGCCCTTGAGGCGGGCGTGCGCGTATGCGCGGGCTATCCGGGTACGCCCTCCTCCGAAGTGATAGAGACCATCGCCGCTGAGCACGCTGCGGGGCGCGCGAAAGGCGTGCATGTGGAATGGTCCACCAACGAAAAGGCGGCGCTGGAGCTGTTGGCCGGCGCCGCTTACTCCGGCGCACGGACCCTGTACACCTGCAAGCAGGTGGGCCTGAACGTTGCCAGCGACCCGCTTATGTCGCTGAACTACGTGGGCGTGAAGGGCGGCACTGTGCTCTACGTGGCCGACGACCCCGGCCCCATCTCTTCTCAGACCGAGCAGGACACCCGCCGTTTCGCCTCGTTTGCGAAGGTGCCGGTGTTCGACCCGGCAACGCCCGAACAGGGCTGCGCCATGATGGCTGCCGCCTACGACCTTTCCGAGAAGTACAGCACGCCGGTTATCATGCGTCCCACCACGCGCATCTGCCATGCCTCTACCTATATCGACATTGCCGCGGAAACCGAGGCGCGCCAGCCCCAGGGTTTCGAGCGCGACCCGAAGTGGGTTATCTTCCCGAAGCGCTCGTTCAAGGGCCATGGGGAAATCAACGAGCGCCTGCCCCAGATTGCAGGCGAGTTCTCTTCTGCGGAATACGACCAGTTCAACCCCCAGCTGCAGGTAGGGGAGGCCCCTTCGTTCGGCATCGTTGCCGGCGGCATATCGTATGCCTACGCGCGCGAGGCGCTTCGCCTTTTGGAAGCGCAGGCAGCCGAAGGGAAATTGGTTTGGGCCGAAGGCGCGCCTGCTGCGCCGGTGTTGCCGCCGCAGTGCGAGGGCGGTTACTGCACCATGGGCGGCCCCGCTTGGGGCAAGCCGGTTAAGGCTCTTCCCGCCTATCGCATCATGCAGGTTGGCACCCCGTATCCCTTCCCTGCGCAGCGTGCCGCCCGCTTCGCGGAGGGGCTTTCCGACGTGATCTGCTTCGAGGAGCTTGACCACGTCTTGGAAGACGAGATGCTGAAGCTTGCCGGAGCAACGCGTGCGGGCTATGCCGTGCACGGCAAGCTCACCGGCGAGACCACCGACAGGGGCGAGAACACGGTAGATGCCATCGCCGCCCAGCTGCGTGCGTTCTTCGGCGTTCAGCTGGCCCAGCCCGAACAGGTGCTTTTCGCCCCGGTTGCATCTTCGGCCGATGGCCAGCCTGCCCCCGAAGTGCCCGCCGAAGCACCTGCGCGCCCGCCCATGCTGTGCCCGGGCTGCCCGCATCGCGGCGCGTTCTATGCGGTGAAAACGGCCCTGCGCAAGCCCAGCGACGGCATCTTCTGCGGCGACATCGGCTGCTACACGCTGGGCAACGCCAAGCCGCTCGATGCGGTGGACACCTGCCTGTGCATGGGCGCCGGCATCACGGTTGCCCAGGGCTTTTCCGTGGTAGAGCCGGGCAAGAAGGCGCTTTCCTTCGTGGGCGATTCCACCTTCTTCGCCAGCGGCATGACGGGCATCGCCAATGCGGTGTACAACCAGCACGACATCACCGTATGCGTGCTGGACAACGCCACCACCGCCATGACCGGCTCGCAGCCGCACCCCGGAACGGGCGTCACGCTGATGGGCCCGAAGACGAAGCCCATCAGCATCGAGGCGGTTCTGCGTGCGCTGGGCGTTACCGTTATCACGCATGCCAACCCGCTGCACTTGGACGAGGCGCGTGAGGCTGCCCGTAAGGCCATAGAGTTCGACGGCCCTTCCGCGGTGATCTTCGAAAGCCCCTGCGTGAAGCTCATCAAGCCCGGCAAGCCGGTTTGCTTCGACGAAGGCGCCTGCACGGGTTGCGGCAAATGCGTGCTGAAGATCGGGTGCCCCGCGCTTTCCTGGAGCAAGGAAGAGCGGCACCCGGTGGTAGACGTTTCGCTGTGCAACGGCTGCGGGCTGTGCACGTACCTGTGCGAGAGCAGCGCGCTAACGTGTGAAGGCAACGAAGGGAGCGCCCGATGATCAACATCTCCATTGCCGGCATCGGCGGGCAGGGCAGCGTCCTTGCCGCGAAGATCCTGGCCGAAGCCGCCCGCTCCAAGGGCTGGCAGGTGCGCTCTACCGAGACCACGGGCATGGCGCAGCGCGGCGGCGATGTTATGAGCCATCTGCGCATGGGCAACAACGGCGAAGAGGTGTTCAGCCCCTTGCCGGGCAATGCGTCCGACGATGTGATCATCGCGCTCGAACCGGGCGAAGGGCTGCGTGCGCTTCACCTGCTGAACCCGGCGGGCGTTATGGTAACGGCGCGTTCGGGCATTGCCCCTACCGTGGCCAACTTCCGCGCGCCCAGCTACAACCCGGCAGAGATGGTTGCGGCGCTTGAAGGCTCGGGCGCCCACGTGGTTGCCGTCGACGATGTGGCGCTGTGCAGCCAGCTGGGCTCGCGCAAGGCGCTGAACATCATCATGCTGGCAAGCGCCCTGAAGGCAGTGAACGATCCGGCGCTGGGCAGCGGCCTTGCCGGCGTCCTTACGCTCGACGACATGCGCAACGTCATCCCTGCTTGCGTGAAACCGCGCTTCGTTGAGATGAACCTTGCTGCCATCGACCTCGTGGAGAGCGCTCCATCGTGCTAAAGTTTGGAAGATAAACCGCCTGTGGGCAGGTAGGCCGGCTTGTTTCGCGGGCCGGTGCCGCCCCTCGTTCCGGCGGCATGGGCCGCCAACCGCTTCAACCGATACGAAAGGCAGATCTATGGAACTCACCAAAGATCAGTTCGACCTGATAAAAGAGCAGTTCAAAACCTTGAAGGATCGCTCGCCCTTCTACGCCCGGAAATTCGAGGGCATCGATCTTTCCGACGTGCAGACCCAGGCCGACTTCCAGAAGCTGCCCTTCTCCGAGAAGGCCGACCTGCGCGAGGTGTACCCGCTGGGGCTGGCCGCCGTGCCCGAGGAAAAGATCGTGCGCGTGCATTCCTCTTCCGGCACCACGGGCATCCCGGTGGTAATCCCCTACACCCAGAAGGATGTGTGCGATTGGGCAACCATGTTCGCGCGCTGCTACGAGACGGCCGGCATCACCAACACCGACCGCATCCACATCACACCTGGCTACGGCCTGTGGACGGCGGGCATCGGCTTCCAGCTGGGCGCCGAGAAGCTGGGTGCCATGGCGGTTCCCATGGGCCCGGGCAACACCGAGAAGCAGCTGCGCATGATGGAAGACCTGCAGTCCACCGTGCTGTGCGCCACTTCCTCGTATGCGCTTCTGCTGGCCGAGGAAATCGCCGCGCGCGGCATCCGCGGCAAGCTTGCCCTGCGCAAGGGCGTTATCGGCTCCGAGCGCTGGGGCCAGAAGATGCGCCACCGCATCGAAACCGAGCTGGGCATCGAGATCTTCGACATCTACGGCCTTACCGAGATCTACGGCCCGGGCATCGGTATTTCCTGCCACGAGCATGCGGGCATGCACCTGTGGAGCGACTTCGTATATGCCGAGGTAGTGAACCCGAAGACGGGCGAGCCCGTGCCCGACGGCGAAGTGGGCGAGCTGGTGCTTACCACGCTGCGCAAGGAAGGCGCGCCGCTTATCCGCTACCGCACGCACGACCTTACGCGCATCATCCCCGGGCAGTGCGCTTGCGGCATGCACCATCCGCGCATCGACACCCTGGTGGGCCGCACCGACGACATGTTCAAGGTGAAGGGCGTGAATATGTTCCCCGCCCAGGTGGAAGAGGTTATCGCCGCAACCTCGGGCACTTCGTCCGAGTACCAGGTGATGATCGAGCACATCATGGGCCGCGACGTGCTTACGGTGCTGTTCGAAACCGCGTTGGAAGGCGACGCCCTTGCCCGTTGCGAGGAAGAGCTGAGCCTTATCTTCAAGGCGAAGATCGGCTGCACCCCCGAAGCCAAGGGCGTGCCGCTGGGCGAGCTTCCCCGTTCCGAGAAGAAGACCCAGCGCATCTTCGACAGCCGCTATTAAGAGGCGGGCGGCTGCCATGGGGGCGGCCGACTTCCAGCTGCTTCAGGGCGGCGGACCCGTAAAGGGCTGTATCCGAAACGCCGCTTCAGGCGTCACTGTGCCAGTAATTCCGAACCCAACGTTTCTTGCGAGACGTTGGGTTTTTCTGTACGGAGTGTGTATTCGCCGTGAACGCGGGTGCGGTGGCTGAATGCTGCCCGGAAGGGGCGGGGCTGCGGTCTAAAATCGCTGTGAATACAAATGAAAACGGGGCTTGCCCCCTTCGCACTTGCTCTTAACCGCACCTCAAACACACCAAGGAGTCAAACGTGCTCAGCCGCTTCAGCGTCCGGCGCCCGTACATCATCACGGTTGCCGTCATCGTCATCCTTATCTTGGGCGGGGTCTCGCTCTCGAAGATGAAGACCAACCTTCTGCCCGACATGGACCTTCCGTACCTGATGGTGGTCACCACCGACCCCGGCGCCAGCGCCGAGAAGGTGGAATCCGAGGTCACGGACGTGCTGGAGGGCTCGCTTTCCAAGATCAGCGGCGTATCTTCCGTGCAGTCGCAGAGTGCCGACAACTACTCAATGATCTTCCTGCAGTTCCAGGACGGAACCGACATGGATTCCGCCATGGTGAAGGCGTCTTCGGCGGTGAACGAGGTTTCGGCCCAGCTGCCCGACACCGCCGGCAGCCCCAACTACATGGAAATCAGCATGGACATGATGGCCACGCTCTACGTTGCCGCTTCCTACGACGGCCACGACATCTACGAGACCTCGAACCTGGTCGACGAAAAGGTGGTGCCCGCCTTAGAGCGCGTCGATGGCGTAGCCGATGTTTCCACGGTGGGCTCGGCCCAGCAGTCGGTGGAGGTGCGCCTTTCCGACAGCAAGATAGAGGACATCAACAACAAGCTTCTGGCCAGCGTGAACTCGCAGCTCTACGACGCGAAGAAGCAGCTCGACGAAGGCGACGCGCAGCTTGCCCAGGCCGAAGAGCAGCTAAGCCAGCAGAAGAGCACGCTGGAATCCCAGCAGCAGCAAACCAACGACCAGCTTGGCCAGGCCACCAGCGCCCTTACCTTGGCTGTTTCGGGCAAGACCTCCGAGGTGGCCACCATCCAGGCGCAGATCCAGGCGCTGAAGGCCACCGACCCTTCGGGCGCCAACCCGCAGATCCAGGCGCAGATAGCCCAACTCGCCCAGCAGGCGCAGACCTCTGCAGGCGAGCTTACGCAATACCAAAGCCAGCTGGCCCAGGCGCAGTCGGGCTCGCTTACCGCCGCTTCCCAATTCGGCAGCGCAAGCGCCCAGCTTTCGACCGCCCAGCAGACCATCGAGTCCAACAAGCAGCAGCTTGCCAGCGCGCGCCAGCAGTACGAGGATTCGCGCGAGAAGGCCATCTCCAGCGCCAATGTGGATGCCCTGGTAAGCAAGGAAACGCTGGCCAGCCTTATCACCGCCCAGAACTTCAGCATGCCGGCCGGCTACATCGATTCCGGCTCCGACAGCCAGTGGCTCCTGCGCGTGGGCGATAACATCACCAGCGAAGCCGACCTGCGCTCGCTGCTGCTTACCGAGATCGACGGCGTGGGCGAGATCCGCCTGGGCGACGTTGCCGAGGTGACCACCATCGACAACGTGGGCGAAGAGTACATGCGCATCAACGCCAAGGACGGCGTGCTGCTTTCCATCTTCAAGAACTCCACCGCTTCCACCAGCGATGTTTCCAACGCCGCGAAGGCTGCCCTGCAGAAGATCGAGGCCGCCAACCCCGGCCTTAGCCTTACCGTGGTAAGCGACCAGGGCTCCTACATCGCGCTCTACATCAACTCCATCTTGCAGTCGCTTGTTCTGGGCGCGCTGCTGGCTGTGGTGGTGCTCATCATCTTCCTGCGCGACTGGCGCCCCACGCTTATCATGGCGTTCAGCATCCCGTTCTCGGTTCTGTGCGCGTTGCTGCTGATGTACTTCTCGGGCATCGACCTGAACATCATGAGCTTGGGCGGCCTTTCCCTAGCCATCGGCATGCTGGTAGACAACTCCATCATCGTGCTGGAGAACATCTACCGCCTGCGCTCGCGCGGCATCCCGGCGGCACGCGCTGCGGTGCAGGGCGCCAAGCAGATAACGGGCGCGGTAATCGCTTCCACCCTTACCACCATCTGCGTGTTCCTGCCCATCGTGTTCACCACCGGCATGGTGAACCAGCTGATGCTGCCCTTCGCGCTTACCATCGCCTATGTGCTTACGGCTTCCATGCTCATCGCGCTTACCATGGTGCCGGCGGCTGCCAGCTTCATGTTCAAGAACTACCTGCCGCGCCGCAACAACTGGTTCGAGGCGCTGCAGACGAAGTACGCCCATTCCCTTACCTTCTTCCTGCGCCACAAGGCGTTGCCGCTGATCGTCTCGGTAGTATTGCTTGGCGTTGCCGTGGTGGGCGTTGCCAACATGGGCATAACCATGATCCCCTCCATGACGTCGAAGACGGTGAACGTGACGGTGAACATGCCCGATGGGGTAAGCAAGGAAACCGCCTACGCCACCGCCGACAAGGTGATGGACGCCGCCATGGGCATCGAAGGCGTGGAATTCGTGGGCGGCATGGACGGCACGTCCTCGGTTTCCATGATCTCGAACGGGGCTTCAAGTTCCAGCAGCTCCAGCAGCGGGAACAGCGATAGCGAGATGTACAAGGTGTTCACCTTCTACCTGCAAGCCGACAGCAGCGTTACCACGGAAGGCCAGGTCCAGGGCATCTTGGACCAGCTGGCCGCCGACACCTCCGGCTTGGATTGCGAGGTTATCACCGACGCCACATCGTCCGAGGCCATGAGCTCCATGATGGGCAGCGGGCTTTCCCTTACCATCAAGGGCCCCGACCAAGACAAGCTGGTTTCCATCAGCGAAGACATTATGGGCATCGTGGGCCAGGTGGAAGGCTATACCGAGATAGAGAACGGCATGGAAGATGCCGCCACCGAGCTGCACCTGGTTATCGACCGCGACAAGCTCACCAAGGCGGGCTACACCGTGGCCCAGCTGTACGCCGACCTTCAGAAGAAGGTTTCCGAAAGCACCGCCAGCACCTCCCTTACCATCGACGGCACCAAGATGGACGTTTCGGTGGTGGACAAGACCAACCCGGTAACGGCCAGCAACCTGCTTGATACCGAGATCGACATCACCAACCAGCAGTCGGGCGATACCACCACGCATAAGCTGTCGGAATTCGCCACGGTGGAACAGGGCGTGGCCGCCAGCACGGTAACGCATAAGGACTCCAGCCGCACCATCACGGTTACGGCCGATGTGGAAGACGGCTACAACAACGCCCTTCTGGCGCGCGACCTGCAGCAGAAGCTGGACAGCTATCAGCTGCCCGATGGCTACAGCATCCAGACCTCCGGCGAGCTGGAGAACATCAACACCATGCTCACGCAGATGATGCTCCTGCTCATCCTCGGTTTCGTGCTTATCTACCTGGTTATGGTTGCGCAGTTCCAGAGCCTGCTTTCCCCGTTCATCATCATCCTTACGGTGCCGTTGGCGTTCACCGGCGGCCTGTTCGGCTTGCTGGCTGCGGGCGAGCAGCTGAGCATGCTTTCGCTGCTGGGCTTCGCGGTGCTCATGGGCACGGTGGTGAACAACGGCATCGTGTTCGTGGACTACGTGAACCAGCTGCGGCGCGGCGGCCTGGACAAACGCGATGCGCTGGTTGCCGCCGGCCGCACGCGTATGCGCCCCATCATGATGACGGCAATCACCACCATCTTCGCCATGCTGCCAATGGTGTTCAGCCAGGCGGTTGGCAGCTCCATGGAGCGCGGCATGGCCGTGGTGGTGGTGGGCGGCCTGCTGTACGCCACCTTCATGACGCTGTATGTGGTGCCGGTTATGTACGACATCCTGTACCGCCGCGTGCCTACCGAAGT
>CAVDWN010000048.1:0-8280 GCA_963612535.1 Sphaerochaetaceae bacterium | reverse complement strand
TCGGTGGCCAACCGCATCATCGAGGTCAAGCCTGGTCAGGTTACCTCCTTTGACGGCGATTACGACTACTACCTGTACAAAACCGGCCAAGAAGACAACCGCAGTGCGGTTGATGGGGCGATGTCCGGCTCTGCGAAGGGCTCTGCGAAGGCTGCGCCCGCCCAGGCGTCTTCCGCCGCATTCGCCAAGGCGTTTTCGGGAAGCGCTCAGAAAGAATCGCTCACCGCTCCTCGTGGTTCTGCGCCCAAGACCAAAGAGCAGAAGCGTGCCGAGGCCGAGGCCCGCAACCGCGCATACGCCGCGTTGAAGAACCAGCGCAAGCGCGTTAAGGAGCTGGACAAGATCATCGAGCGGGAAACCGCCCGCATGGAAGAGATCATGGCTCTGTTGGCCGACCCGGAGTTCTACACCAACGAGGACTCTTCGAGCGATGTGATCGCAGAGCATGCGAAGCTCAAGCAGTCCCTTTCCGCCCACGAAGAGGAATGGATCATGCTTTCCGAGGAGATCGAGGCGGAGATGGGCAAGGGGGCTAAGGCGTAATGGCGCTCGACCTTCATATAGTGCTCTTCGAGCCCGAGATCCCCCAAAACGCCGGGAACATCGCGCGCACCTGCGCCTGCATCGGGGCAACCCTGCATCTGGTTGAGCCTATGGGGTTCCGCTACACGCAGCGCAACCTTGCCCGGGCCGGGCTCGATTACTGGGACAAGGTGAATGTCGTCCGGCATGCCAGCGTAGGCCAGTTCCTAGAGCAGCATGGCGGCAAGCGCCTTCTGTTCTTCACGGGACGAACCGACCGCTCGTTCTTCGACGAGCCCTTAGAGGGCGCCGGCGAGCTGTACCTGGTGTTCGGGCGCGAGAGCAGGGGGATAGACCCGGAAGTGCTCGACGCTTACCCGGAATCGTGCGTGCGCATTCCTATGCGTGACGGCCTGCGCTCGCTGAACCTTTCCAATGCTGTTGCCATCGGCGCCTACGAGGTGCTTCGCCAGAACTTGTTCGTAGGTTTGGGCTAGCCTATGTCGTACCGGGTTCGCATAGAGAGCTTCGAGGGCCCCTTCGACCTGCTTCTGTATCTGGTGGGTCGGCAGAAGGTGAGCATCGGCTCCATCTCGCTTGCGCAGATTACCGACCAGTACTTGGCCGAAGTGCAGCGCATGCGCAACGTCGATCTGGATGTTGCGAGCGACTTCCTTCTGGTGGCTTCCACCTTGCTGGAGATCAAGGCTGCAAGCTTGATTCCCCAAGAGGCAACCGAAGAGCTTCCCGAAGAGTTCGAGGAGATGTCGCCGAGCCAGATGCGCGATTCGCTGGTTGACCATCTGCTTGAGTACAAGAAGTTCAAGAACGCCGCTGCCGCCCTTTCTTCCCGTTTCGAGGCGGAGGGTCGCGTTCATGTGCGTCCATTCGGGCCTGACAGGACGTTTCTGAACCTGGTTCCCGACTACCTGCAGGGCATCGAGGTTGATCGTTTGGGCGAGCTGTGCGCGGGTTGCATCGCCCGGCGCGACGTGTTCCTGCTGGAGTCGGAGCACATCGCTGCCCGCGTGGTTCCCGTGGAAACGCAGGTGCGCACCGTTTTCGAGAGGGTATGCGCCCAGGGCAGCGCCCGCTTCTCGGACTTCGTCAAGGAAGACGACAGCCCCCATATGGTCGTGGTCACCTTCCTTGCGATGCTCGAGCTGTTCAAGCGGAACATGGTGAGCCTGCGTCAAGACAAGCTGTTCGGCGACATCGACATCACCTATGTCGAGGGCAGCAGCGAAGAGCAGATTTTGAGCGATGGATTCGATTCGGTGCAGGAGGTGCGCTGATGCATAGGGAAGAAATGGTAGGGTCTGCGTCTGAGGAACCCGAAACAGGCCTTGGGGCGGAAAACGCTCATTCGGAGGTTTCGCTGATGGATGGAGCCGAGCTGTCCGCCGAAAGCGAGCAGTGCGCTGCATCTGAGCGCGGCGAGGACGGCAGCGCCCCTGCCAGTGCGGAAGCGCCCGTGGCCGTTGACGGGCAGTGGCTTTCCGGTGCCATCGAGTCGATGCTTTTCGTGACCGACGAGCCGGTTGGCGTGCTGACCTTCGCTGATATGCTCGATGTGGACCCTGCCCAGGTCCAAGAGGCGCTTGTTTCCCTGCGCGAGAGGCTGAGCGCCGACGAGCGGGGTATCCAGCTGCGGGAGGTGGCGGGCGGATGGCGCCTGTACACCCACCCCCGTTACCACGAGCTCATAGAGCGCTACGTGCTTTCCTGGGATACGCGTAAGCTGTCCCAGGCCGCTTTGGAAACGCTGGCGGTGGTTGCCTACTGCCAGCCCATCACGCGAAACGGTGTGGCTTCGGTGCGCGGGGTGAGCTCGGACAGCTCCATCAACTCCCTGGTGGAAAAGGGCCTTCTTCGCGAGGCGGGAACGCAGGATTCCCCTGGCAACCCGGTTCTTTACGCCACCACGCGGACGTTCTTGGAAAGGTTCGGCTTGCGCTCGGTGAAGGACCTGCCGCCGCTGGAGTCGTTCGCGCCCGACGAGGACACCCGTGCGTTCATAGCCGAGCGGTTGAATGTGGTGCGCCCCGAAGATGAGATCTATTTTGTGGACGACGGATCCGACGAAGACGAGCTTCCTGCCGCCCAGGACATGCAAGAGGCCATGCAGCAAATGCTCTCCGACGCCTTGGCCAAGGGCGCAGGCGCTGTGGAGAAGATCAACTTCGACGAGCTTGTCTTCGACGAGGACGAGTAGGTGCGCTGTGGGCGAACTTGAGCCGAACGGCGCCATGCGCCTGCAGAAGTTCCTTGCCAGGGCCGGGGTGGCAAGCCGGCGAAGCAGCGAGAAGCTGATAACTGCAGGCCGTGTTCGGGTGAACGGCGGGGTGGTCACCGAGCTTGGCACCAAGGTAGACCCCGCTTGCGACGAGGTTCTTCTGGATGGCGCGCCGGTAGGGCTTCCCGAATCGAGCCATACCCTGATGCTGAACAAGCCCGCGGGCTATCTAACCACCATGAGCGACCCTCAGGGCCGCCCCTGCGTTGCGGACCTTGTTCCCGTGGCGGAATACCCGGGGCTCTACCCGATTGGGCGGCTTGACTT
This sequence comes from Sphaerochaetaceae bacterium, assembly GCA_963612535.1. Classification (GTDB taxonomy): domain Bacteria; phylum Actinomycetota; class Coriobacteriia; order Coriobacteriales; family Eggerthellaceae; genus Anaerotardibacter. The sequence continues at coordinate 5,195 of CAVDWN010000048.1, read as the reverse complement.
CGACACAACCGGGCTGCTGCTGTTTTCCACCGACGGCGAGCTGGGCCATGCCCTGTTGCACCCTTCCCATCACGTAAGCAAAACCTACCGGGCGAAGGTGGAGGGCCTGCCGAAGAAATCTGACCTGGAGCGCCTGGCCGGCGGCGTGCGCCTGGAGGACGGCATGACCGCGCCTGCAAAGGTTGCGCTCATCGATGCCGGCAGGCAGGCGTCGGTGATAGAGCTGACCATTCACGAGGGCAGAAAACGCCAGGTGAAGCGCATGTGCGAAGCGGTGGGGCACCCGGTTGTGGAATTGCATCGCCTGTCGTTCGGGCCGCTTGCCCTGGGTTCGCTTGGAGTGGGGCGCTACCGCGAGCTTGCCCCAGAAGAGCTGGCGGCCCTAGTCGCGGCGCCCAAGTAGGCCGGCGCCCAAGAGGGGCATGGTAGAATCGAGCTGCATTTGTTTGCCAAGCAATGGAAGGAATAGGCAATCGTCATCATGAACACGCATTTCACCAAAGTGGCCGTAATCGGCCTGGGACTCATCGGATCATCGTTTGCGGCCGCGTACCGCAACGCGTATTCCGATGCGTATCTGGTGGGCGTCGATTCTTCTTCCGAGGCTTTGGAGGAAGCCCAGAAGCGCGGTTGGATCAACGAGGGCCATCTTTCCACTGAAGATCTGGGGGAGGTTCTTCCCTCATGCGAATTGGTGATGATCGCAACGCCGGTGCCGGTTGCCCATGTGTATTTCCAGGCAATCTCGGACTGCGATTTCGCGGGCGTGGTGTCGGACACCTGCTCAACGAAGAAGATCGTGAGCCAGCAGGCTGTGCAGATCTTGAAGCGCCCCGAGAAGTACATTCCCGGCCATCCTATGGCGGGCTCAGAGAAGAGCGGCATCCAGGGTGCGCGCGAAGATATGTTCCAGGGCGCGCATTGGGTGCTCTGCCCCGATTCGTCCACTTCGGCAGATGATTACGCAAGCCTGCACGAAGCGCTTGCGGGGATGGGTGCGCGCGTCGTTTCCCTTCCGCGCGAACGCCACGACGAGGCGGTTGCCATCGTGAGCCATGTCCCGCATTTCGTGGCCTCGTCGCTGGTGGAGCTTGCTGTTCGCCATGCCGATGGGGAAGAGGCGCTGTTCCGCCTGGCGGCCGGCGGCTTCAAGGACTCCACCCGCATCGCCGCGGGCTCCCCGGCCCTTTGGACGGGCATCGCCTTCGACAACCGCGAGGCGATCGTCGAGGGGCTTGACGAGGTGAGCACCATCATCGGCGGGTTCGCGGACGCCCTGCGTGAAGGCGACAAGGAGAAGTTCACTTCCTTGCTCGACCGCGCAGCCGAGGCGCGCCGCGCCATTCCCGCCAAATGGGTTCCCGCCACTTCAGACCTTCTGGAGGTCCGTATCCCGCTTGCCAACCACCCTGGCGCCATTGCCGAGGTTACCTCCATCGCCAGCAAGGTGGGATGCAATGTGCAGTCCATCGAGATCGACCACATCACGTCCTCGAGCGCGGTTCTGGACATGGTCCTTACCGACGAGGGCGATATCGGAAAGCTTTCCACCCAGCTCATCAAGGCTGGCTTCAGCATCTCGTTCAATCCGCTGAGCAAGGAGTAGATACATCATGGGTACTTCCAACATCACGCGCATCGAGCCCCTTTCCGGGCCGTTGAAGGGCGCATCCCGCGTTCCCGGCGACAAGTCCATTTCCCATCGTGCGGTTCTGTTCTCCGCCATGGCCGAGGGCACTTCCCGCCTTACCGGCGTGTTGGATTCCGCCGATGTGCGCTCCACCATCGGCGCCGTTTCGGCGCTCGGCGCCCAGGTTTCCCTTGAGCGCCAGGTTGACGGAACGCTTGCCGGCGGTGTAACCGGCTGGGGGGCACAAGGCCCCAAGCAGCCCGACCATCCCATCGACTGCGGCAATTCGGGTACCACCTCGCGCTTGCTGATGGGCGTGCTTGCCCCTTGGGATATCCGCGTGGAGATAACCGGCGACGATTCCCTGCGCAAGCGCCCCATGCGCCGCATCATCGCGCCGCTGATGAAGATGGGCGCGCGCTTCGAGCCCGAGGCTTGCGAGACCTTGCCTGTTGTGGAGGTTGGCAACCCTGAGCTTAAGGCCATCACCTACGATTCGCCCATGGCTTCCGCCCAGCTGAAGACCTCCGTGCTTCTGGCCGGTTTGGGTGCCCAGGGCACCACTACCATCAACGAGCCGGCGGTATCGCGCAACCACACCGAGCTGATGCTTCCCGAGTTCGGTGTGAAGGTGGAGCATGCCTTCCGCAGGGCTTCCGTGGAGGGCCCTGCCAAGCTGCATGCCTCCGAGGTGGACGTTCCGGGCGATCCTTCTTCTGCCGCGTTCCTTATCTGCGCTGCTTTGCTGAAGAAGGGCAGCTCGGTCCAGATCGAGAATGTGAGCCTGAACCCCGGCCGCGTCGGTTTCATCCGCACGCTTGAGCGCATGGGCGCTTCCATCGAGGTGCGCTACCTAACCGCCGAAGGCAAAGAGCCCATCGGCGTGGTGGAGGCCGCCTACACCGATCGTTTGGTGGGCTGCGAGGTGCCTTCGCAGCACATCGCCTCCGAGATCGACGAGATCCCCGTGCTGGCCCTGGTGGCCGCGCATGCTGCCGGCATCACGGTGTTCCGCGGGGTAAGCGAGCTTACCAAGAAGGAGTCCAACCGCCTTACCGCCATCATCGAGGGGCTTGAGCAGCTGGGTGTGAACGCATGGGCTGAAAACGACGACCTGTACATAGAGGGTCAGCCGGGCCTGCAGGTACCCGCTGGGCTGGTGTTCGATTCCCGCAAGGACCATCGCCTTGCCATGACCTGGTCTTTGGTGGGCCTTTGCTCCGATACCCCGGTCGATATCGTCGATTTCGACTGCGTTTCCGTGAGCTTCCCCACGTTCCTTGAGAACCTCAAGGGGCTGGTGTAGTTGATCATCGCCATCGATGGGCCTTCGGGGGCGGGCAAGTCTACCGTTGCGAAGGCCATAGCCAAGGAATTGGGCTTCTCGTGCCTGGATACCGGGGCGATGTACCGCGCGGTGGCATGGTATGCCTTGCAGCAGGGCGTTTCGCTCGATGATGCGCAAGCGCTTGGCGCCATTGCCAACGAAAGGAAGATCAGCTTCGGCCATGTGGAGGGCGATCCGGTTCCCCGCCGCGTGTTCAGCGGCGATGTCGATGTCACCGATGCCATCCGCACTGCCGAGATCGACCGCTCGGTTTCGAAGGTTTCCGCCGTTCCCGCTGTGCGCTCCGCACTGGTTGAACAGCAGCGCCGGATAGGCTCGGAGGGCAATTTCGTCGTGGAGGGCCGCGACATCGGAACCGTGGTGTTCCCGCAGGCCGAGGTGAAGGTGTTCCTTACCGCTTCCGCTGAAGAGCGCGCGCATCGCCGTGTTCGCCAGAACGCCGATCGCGGCGTGGGCTCCATCTGCTACGAAGAGGTGCTTGCCGACATCATCCGCCGCGACGAGCTGGATTCCAGCCGCGACACCGCGCCGCTTCGCCCGGCCGCCGATGCCGTGCCGGTTGATTCCTCCAGCATGCACATCGAAGAGGTAATCGGGTCTATCTGCGGCCTTGCGCGGGCAAGGATGAATCTGTAATGGCGTTCAACATCCACGAGGAGTACTGGGACCGTCCGCTTTCCGGCAACGACCAGACCGACCGCATCCCGCATGGGCTGGCGCTTTTCGTCACCGGTGTGGTGGCCTTCCTGGTGCAGATCTGCTTCCGGTTCCGCAAAGAGGGCAGGGAAGTGGTCGAGGCGTTCAAGGGCAAGAAGTGCGGCGCCATCCTTGTTGCGCCCCATTACTCCTACCTCGACGTGGTGATCATGTTCCTTTCCGTGCGCCCAAAGGGTTGGGTGCGCCTTATTGCGCGCGATTCGCTGTTCTATGCGGGCAACGGCCTGTTGGGCCTGATCATCTCCAGCGTGGGGGCGTTCCCAATCAAACGCAACACGGCCGACAGAACCGCCATGAAGCGTGCTGCCCGCATGCTGAAGAACGGCGAATGGGTGGGCATGTTCCCCGAGGGCACCCGCCGCGGCAAGGGCAGCGCCGAGCCGGAGCTCCATGGCGGAGCCGCCCTTATTGCGCGCATGGGCAAGGCCCCCATCATCCCCTTGGGCTTGGAGAACGTGGGCAAGGTGAAGAAAAAGGGCGAGCGCGTGCGCTTTCCCCGCATCACCGCCCGTTTCGGCAAGCCGATCTCCGTTTCCTCGTTCGATTTCCTTCCCAAGGAAGAGCGCATGGACGCCTGTTCTTGGTATGTGATGCGCGAAGCCTATGCCCTTACCTACAACTGCACTGCATCCGAGGTTGACATGGCCGCGCTTTTCCCTGAGTCGAAGGATTACTCTGCCGTGTTCGCCGAGCACGCAATCGAGCCGGTCGATCCGGCTTCCTTGCCCGATTACGAACCCAAGGAGGGCTAATGGGCAGGCTCGAGGTAGTGAAGGCGGCCCATGCCGGCGCCTGCTATGGCGTGCAGCGTGCTCTGGATATGACGCTGAAGGCGGCTGGTGAAGGCGGCTCGGTTTGCACGCTTGGCCCCCTGATCCACAACCCCCGCGTCGTTGCCGAGCTCGAGTCGAAGGGCATTCAGGTTGCCGATGGCGTGCAGGACGTGCACAGCGATGGCGTGGTTATCCGTTCCCATGGGGTTGTTCCCCAGGTTATCTCCCAGCTGGAAGAGCACGGCGCCAAGGTGATAGACGCAACGTGCCCGCACGTTATGCGTGCCCAGCGCGCCGCCGCCAAGCTTGCCGCGGCAGGCCGCCATGTCCTTGTGGTGGGCGAGGCCGGGCATCCGGAAGTGGAAGGCATTTCCGCCCATGCCGTGGAAGCGGGCGGGGAGTGCACCATCGTTGGCTCTGCGCAAGACATCCCCGAGGGGCTTTCCGGCCCTGTGGGCGTGGTGGTTCAAACCACGCAGAGCCGCGAGCGCTTCGAGGAAGTGCTTCGGGCCCTGGAACAGCGCAACCTCGACTTGGAAGTGAAGGACACCATCTGCTTCGCCACGACGCAGCGCCAGCATTCTGCCATAGAGCTGGCCGAGCGCGTCGATGCCATGGTGGTTATCGGCGGGCGCAACTCGTCGAACACCACCCGCCTGTTCGAGATCTGCTCTCAGCATTGCCCAAAGGCCTTCCACATCGAAAGCGCCGACGAGGTTGACCCGTC
>CAVDWN010000047.1:0-8299 GCA_963612535.1 Sphaerochaetaceae bacterium | reverse complement strand
CTGCTGCTGGTAGACATCGTGCTTATCCGAAAGCTCAGCTGCACGCCCGGCTTCGGGCGCGAGGAAAGCTGGATCGTCAAGCTGGTTACGGCCGCAGCGTTAACCGCCCTGTCCGATGCGCTCTGCGTCGGTATAGGCGCAGCGGCCGGCTTCTGGGGCAACTACCTGTTCAATTTCACGTTCGACCTGGCCACAGGCTACATTGCCTATTTCTTCTTCTGCTACTGGGGCGTGCGCTTCGAATCGCGCGTGATGGCCGACAGGCGCCTGTTCGCGCTTTTCACCGTTCCGGTGGTTGTGCTGGTGTTCGCGCTGGTGGCATCGCTGTGGACCGGCTGGATCTTCCATATCGAGCCCGACGGCACCTATGTGCGCGGGCCGCTGTTCGGCGTGTTCGTGTTCGTGTTGGCCAACGGCTACACCGTGGGCGCCATCCTGCTTTCGGTGGTGTGCTACCTGCGCAAGCGAACCCCCGCTCGGCGCAAGATGCTCATCGACTGCGTGAAGTACGTGGTTCCCCTGGTTGCGGGCACGGTGCTGCAGTTCTACTTCACCTCTATCCCCAGCTCGAACATGGGCATGACGCTGTGCGTGATGCTGGTATGCATGGACAACCAAGAGCGCCTGCTCCAGCGCAAAACGCTCGATGCCGAAGCGGCCAACGCCGCCAAATCCGAGTTCCTCTCGCGCATGTCGCACGACGTGCGCACGCCCATCAACGGCATCGTGGGCATGATCGGCATCGCGCGGGAAAACATGGAAGACACCGCCCGCGTGCGCGATTGCCTGGAGAAGATCAGCGGCGCCGCCAACCAGCTGCATGCCATGGTAAGCGACGTGTTGGATATGTCGAAGATAGAAACCGAGGGCCTGGATCTTACGCACGAACCCTTCAACCTTACTGAAATGATGCACGGCATAGACGGCTTGCCCCAATCGCTGGCGGCGGGCAAGGGCGTGGCCGTGGAGCTGGTCGATGCCTCTGTCCTTCAGCACCCGTGGGTGGTGGGCAGCCCTGTGCATGTGCGCTCGGTGGCGGTGAACTTGGTGTCGAACGCCGTGAAGTACACCGATACGGGCGGCACGGTGAAATGCTCTATCCGTGAGGTTCCCTGGTCGGAGGCCCGCACCGTTCGCGGTTTGCAGGCGCCAGAGGGCGAAGCCGTTTTCGTGGAATTCGTCGTTTCCGATACGGGCATAGGCATGAGCCGCGATTTCGCCAAGCGCGTGTTCGAGCCCTTCACTCAGGAACGCACCGATGGCCGCACCACCTACAAGGGCTCGGGCCTGGGGCTTGCCATCGTGAAGAAGATCGTCGATGCCATGGGCGGCGTTATCCGCTTGGATACCGAGCTGGGGAAGGGCTCTACCTTCACGGTGCTGCTGCCGTTCGAATGCGCCACCCAGGCGCAGATCCGGGCGGCCCAGGCTGGCCGGGCGGAATTGCCCGATGCTGCTGGCCAGTCGGCGCCGTGCGACGCGCCCTTCGCTGCCAGTGGGGAAGAGGCCGAGCCTGGCCGGGATGCGCTGGCAGAAGGCGAAGCGGGTTCTGGATCCACGGCATCTGCGGGCGCTTCCGCGGGGCACTCGCCTGCTTCGGCCACCTCCGATGCCGGCGCGGCTGCCCCTGCATCTGGGTCGTTGCAGGCGGGCGGCATTGCCGGCATGCGCATCCTTCTGGTGGAAGACAACGCCCTGAACGCCGAGATCGCCCAGTACCTGCTCGAGGAAGCGGGCGCCAGCGTTGCCCTTGCAACCGATGGCTTTGAGGCGCTCGAAACGTTCGACGGCAGTCCCGTCGGCTCGTTCGATGTGGTGCTGATGGACGTGCTGATGCCGCGCATGGACGGTTTGGAGGCCACGCGCCGCATCCGATCGCTCGCCCGTGCCGATGCCGGCGAGGTTCCCATCATCGGCATGTCGGCGAACGCCTTTTCCGACGATGTTGCCGCCGCCAAGGAAGCCGGCATGGACGATTACGTGGTGAAGCCCATCAACCGCGAACGGCTTCTGGCGGCCCTTGCGGGCAAGGCGCGCGCGTAACGCCGCGAAACCTTGCGCTCGTGCCGCTACAGGCGAACGCTGCTCAGCCGTTCGCCGGGCGTGCGATCTCGCCGCTGCGCCGTTCCAGGCGAACGCTCCTCGGCTGTTCGGCGGGCAGCGCCATTCCGGGCGAATGCTCCTCGGTTGTTCGCCGGGCCACGCGGCGCCGGGGCCGCGTCTTCGCGCTTTCCGCTTGCGCCCCTGCCGTCCTGTGTTTCGCATGGATTGCCCATGGCCGCAAAGGCCCCTCAAGTAGAATGGCGCCATGGATATTATCGTCATGCTTATAACGGTCACGCTGCTTTTGGGCTTTCTGGTGTTCATCCACGAAGGCGGCCATTACCTGGCGGCGCGCGCGTTCAAGGTGCGCGTGAGCGAGTTCATGATCGGCCTGCCCGGCCCCTCTGTCGGCTTCACGCGCGGGGAAACGCGCTTCGGCATCACCGCGGTGCCGCTGGGTGGCTACGCCAGCATCTGCGGAATGGCGCCGGCAAGCAACAATCCCCAGCTCAAGCGCGTGTTGGGCTATGCCTACCGCAAGGGCACGGTGTACATGGAAGACACCGCCCACGACCTGTTCCTTTCTGAAGAGGAAGCTTACGAGCTGCTGGAAGAGCTCTCCGATTGGGGCTCGCTGAAGCGCCCGCACCGCAAAGACAAGGTGAACGTCTACCGCACGCCTGCCGCCGCCGGCCAACCCGAGGGCAGCCCGCGCCCGCAGGAAAACCTGGAGGAGTTCTTTGCGTCCGAGAAATCGCAGCAGTACTGCTCGCTGCCGTTTTGGAAGCGTTGCACCATCCTGCTGGCCGGCCCGGCAATGAACCTGCTGTGGGTGTTTTTGGCCTTCATCATCATCTACTCCATCATGGGGCTCGACCTGCAGAACACCCAAACGGGCGAAACCTTCCACCGCACGTGGGCGCCGTGGGAATCCATTGTTTTGGGCTTCAAGTACCTGGGTATGGTGGTTTCCGCCATCATCGGCCTGTTCAACCCTGCCACGGCGGCGGAAACCGTTTCCAACTCCACCTCGGTGGTGGGCATCGCCGTTATGTCGAAGAGCGCGCTCGATTCGGGCTTCATGGACTTTCTGTTCTTCACTGCCGTCATCTCGGCATCGCTGGGCCTTATGAACATGCTGCCCATCCCGCCGCTCGACGGCGGCCGCTTCGTGGTGGAAGTGTTCCAGAAAATATCGCGCAAGGTGGTTTCCGTGCGCGCGTTGAACTACATGTCCACCGTCGGCGTGGTGCTGTTCACCGGCTTCTTCCTGGTTATGCTTAATCAGGATGTGCAGCGTTTCGTATTCGGGAATTGGGGTTAACCGTGGAAAAGAACGCGCCTAACACTCAAACGCGTCAGGTGATGGTGGGGGGCGTGCCCCTAGGCGGCGGCGCGCCGTGCGTGGTGCAGTCCATGCTGAACCTGCCGCTTTCAGATGTGGAAGGCAACCTGCGCCAAATCGAGCGTTTGCAGGAAGCGGGTTGCGAGCTTATCCGCATCGCCGTGCCGCGCAAGGCCGACCTTGGCTTCTTCGAGCAGATCTGCGCGAAATCGCCCCTGCCGGTAATCGCCGACATCCACTTCAGCGCCGAGCTTGCCATCGAGGCGGCGCGGCGCGGGGCTGCCAAGCTGCGCATCAACCCCGGCAACATCGGCGGGCTTCAGGCCACGGTTCCCGTGCTCGAAGCCGCAAAGGCCGCCGGCATCCCCATCCGCATCGGGGTGAACGCCGGCTCGCTCGATTCCGAGCTTGCCGCGCGCACCGACCTTACCCTTCCGCAGAAGCTGGTGGAATCGGCGCGCAGCTACGTGGAGTTCTGCGAGGCGCAGGGCTTCGCCGACATCGTGGTTTCCGCCAAGGCGCACGATGTGCCCACCACAGTGGAAACCTACCGCCTGCTTTCCGCCGCCATGCCGCACATCCCGCTGCACATCGGCGTAACCGAGGCGGGCACCTTGTTCCAGGGCCTGGTGAAATCGGCCAGTGGCCTGGGCATACTGTTGGAACAGGGCATCGGCGACACCATGCGCATCTCGCTTACCGACGACCCGGTGGAAGAAGTGCGCGCCTGTTGGACGTTGCTCTCTGCGCTGGGCCTGCGCCGCCGCGACCCGGAGTTGGTAAGCTGCCCCACCTGCGGGCGCTGCCAGGTGGACATGATCCCCATTGCCCAGGAAGTGGAAGAGCGCCTGCGCCAGGTGCACCGCCCCATCCAGGTGGCGGTGATGGGCTGCGTGGTGAACGGCCCGGGCGAAGCCGCCGGCGCCGACATCGGCGTGGCATGCGGCAAGGGGTCGGGCGTGGTGTTCGCCCACGGCAAAACCTTGCGCAAGGTTGATGAGGCCGCTATCGTTGATGTGCTTATGGAAGAGATAGGAAACCTGTAATGGAAATTATGCGTTTGAGCAAGCAGTATGCTCCCACGTTGAAGGAAGACCCGGCCGATGCCGAGATCGCCAGCCACCGCCTTCTGGTGCGTGCCGGCATGATCCGCAAGGTTGCCGGCGGCGTGTACACGTTCCTGCCGCTGGGCATGCGCGTGCTTACCAAGATAGAGAACATCGTGCGCGAGGAAATGGACGCCATCGGCGCGCACGAGATCTTGATGCCGGCCCTTCAGCCGGGCGAGCTGTGGCACGAATCCGGCCGTTGGAACGACTACGGCCCCGAGCTCATGCGCCTGGAAGACCGCCACGGCCGCGGCTTCTGCCTGGGCCCCACGCACGAAGAGCTGGTTACCTCCATCGTGCGCAGCGAGCTTCGCTCCTACCGTCAGCTTCCCATGACGCTGTACCAGATCCAAACCAAGTTCCGCGACGAGATCCGCCCGCGCTTCGGCCTTCTGCGCAGCCGCGAGTTCGTTATGAAGGATGCGTACAGCTTCCATTCCAGCCAGGAATCCCTGCAGGAAACCTACGACAGCATGTACGCCGCCTACGGCCGCATCTGCGAGCGCTGTGGGCTTGACTACCGCCCCGTTGAAGCCGACGGCGGCCAGATCGGCGGCAGCGTAACCTGCGAGTTCCACGCCTTGGCCGATGCCGGCGAAGACGACCTGGTGTATTGCCCCGACTGCGACTACGCCGCCAACACCGAGGCCGGCGCCTGCCATGCGCATGCCGTGCAGTACGACGCAGCCGAGTGCAAGAAGATAGAGACCCCCGGCGTGGATTCCATCGAGAGCCTGGCGAAGTTCTTAGGCATCGATGAAGCCGCCACGGTGAAGGCCATGGTGGGCAAGGACCCAGAGGGCAAGGTCGTTGCCTTCTTCGTTCCCGGCAACCACGAGCTCAACGAGATCAAGGCCGAGCGCGTGCTGGGCTTCGGCGGCGGCGAGCATTTCGAGCTGTGCACCGACGAAGAGCTTGAGGCTGCCGGCCTGTGCAAGGGCTCCATCGGCCCGAAGGGCCTGCCTGCGGGCATCAAGGTAATCGCCGACCACAACCTGAAGGGCATCGAGCGCTGGGTGGTGGGCGCCAACGAGCACGGCTTCCACTTCGTGGGCGCCAAGCACGGCGAAGACTTCCAGGTGGACGAATGGGCCGACCTTTCCCTGGTGCAGCCCGGCGATTCCTGCCCCAAGTGCGGCTCTGCCCTGCAGGGCGCCCGCGGCATCGAGGTCTCGCAGGTGTTCCAGCTCGGCGACAAGTACTCCCGCACCATGGGAGCGGTGTACTCCGACGAAAACGGCGTGGACCAGAACTTCCTCATGGGCTGCTACGGCGTGGGCGTTTCCCGTACCCTTGCCGCCGTCGTGGAGCAGCATAACGACGAGAACGGCATCATCTGGCCGCTCTCCATCGCCCCGGCGCACGTTTGCGTGGTGCCCCTTACCGTGGGCGACGAAGAGGTGTTCCCGGTTGCCGAGCGCATCGCGCAGGAATTGGCCGATCAGGGCCTGGAAGTGGTCTTGGACGACCGCGACGAGCGCGCCGGCGTCAAGTTCGCCGATGCCGACCTTATCGGCTGGCCCGTGCAGGTTGTCGTTGGCAAGCGCGGCGTGAAGAACGGCGTGGTGGAAGTGAAGCGCCGCGGCGAGTCCGAGAAGACCGAGGTTGCCTTCGCCGCCCTGAGCGAGGCTCTTTCCTTCATGAAGCGCATCTCCAAGAAGAACAAGTTCTCGCGCCCGTTCTAGGCATGACGCGCCCCGAACCGAACAACAAGCCCGAGCTGCTCGCACCCGCTGGTGGGTGGGAGCAGCTTCGCTATGCGCTCCATTTCGGCGCCGATGCGGTGTACCTTTCGTGCGACCGCTTCGGCCTGCGGGCGCGTGCGGCCAACTTTTCCTTGGAAGACCTGCCGCGTGCCGTGGCGCTGGCCCACGAAGCTGGCGCGCGGGTGTACGTTACCTGCAACGCCTACGCGCACGACGAAGACCTGGCGGCGCTGCCCGCCTATGCGCGTGCCATGGAGGCCGCCGGGGCCGATGCCGCCATCGTAAGCGACTTGGGCGTTATGGCGGTGCTGCAACAGCATGCGCCCTCGCTTGCCATCCATGTGTCCACCCAAGCCTCGGTATCCAACGCGCAGGCGGCGCTTATGTGGTACAAGCTGGGCGCGCGGCGCGTGGTGTGCGCCCGCGAGATGTCGCTGGCGGAAATTGCACAGCTTCGCCAAGCCATCCCCGCCGACATGGAGATAGAGGTGTTCGTGCACGGCGCCATGTGCATGGCCATTTCCGGCCGCTGCCTTATCAGCGACTACCTTACCGGCCGCCATGCCAACAAGGGCCAGTGCACGCAGCCGTGCCGTTGGGAGTACCAGTTGAAGGAAACCTCGCGCCCGGGCGAGGATTTCGGCATCGCCGAAGACGAGCAGGGCACGTACCTCATGAACTCCAAGGACCTGAACATGCTGGCTCACTTGGACGAACTGGCCGCAGCCGGCGTAACCTCCGTGAAGATAGAGGGCCGCGTGAAGAAGGCCTTCTACGTGGCTACGGTGGTGAACGCCTACCGCCACGTGCTCGACGGCGAGCCCGCCCAGGCATGGGAGCCTGAGCTGGGCATAATCTCGCACCGCCCGTATTCCACCGGCTTCTACTTCGGCGCTGCCGAGCAAACCACCGGCAACGATGTGTACGTGCAGCTGTGCGACTGGGTGGGCGAAGTGGTTTCCTGCGCACCCGCAGGCGTTGGCCAGTGGCGCGTGCAGGCGAAGTGCCGCAACCGCTTCTACCAGGGCGACCAGCTGGAGGTGCTCAGCCCCCACATGCCCATTCGCACGTTGCAGGTTGCCCAGCTGGCCGAGGTGTACGGCACCGACGAAGTGCCCGTAGAGGTTGCCTGCAAGGCCATGGCGCCCTACGCCTTCACGGTGCCCTTCGAACTGCATCCGCGCGATATCCTGCGCGTGCGCCGGAAAGACCCAACGAAGAAGAACTAATGCAACACTGCGCCTTCGCCTGTTCGTTTGCCGTTGCAGTGGATAACTGGGCGGTAACCGCTTGGGCGGGCGGGGCGCATTTGACTATCATCGGGGATACGGAAAACCGCGTCCCCCAAGAAAGGGAGGAAACATGGGAAGGATGTCCACCGAGGCTCTGGAGCTGAAGAACGTCGATGAGCTTACGTTGTACCTGGTGAAGGAGCACAACGCCTACATGCAGTGCCGCGAGCTCACCTACTACCTTACCGACGCCAACGATATTTACTGGCGCGCGCAGGACACCAACGCGCTGAACGAGAAGGGCCATTTCCCCGATTGCAGCGAGCTGGTTGCCTCGGTGCGCGAGTTCATCGACCTTCCGTTCATCGACGGCAAGGAATCCATTCGCGATGTGTTCGCCGAATGCACCTTCTATGCGTCCCGCAAGATCGAAGGCCAGGGTTCCCCGGTTCAGGTTATCTAGAAGGCTGTTGGCTTTGCTGCCTGCTGTGGCCTTCAATGCCAGCGCGGGGAGGTCAGTGCGGGTACAGTTGGTGTGGGCGCGCATCGCAGCTTGCTGCCCCTGCGTCATTCGCTGCTCTTGCCCATCTTTTGCCGCCCGTGTGCCAAAAGGTGCCGGGCGGTTTTGCTTTGCCAGGGTGGGCAGGGTTGCCGGTTGTCGAATCGGAAAACAGCTTTGACCAGCGCTTAAGGCAAGTTTTTTCGAATCGGCGAAATTTCTTCTTGATCTGGCTGGCGGGCTTGGTTAATATAGTCAACGCACTTACGGGGCATTAGCTCAGCTGGGAGAGCGCATGGCTGGCAGCCATGAGGTCAGGGGTTCGATCCCCCTATGCTCCACCAATTACATCAAGGCTCGCCAAA
>CAVDWN010000046.1:0-8321 GCA_963612535.1 Sphaerochaetaceae bacterium | reverse complement strand
TCGCCGTGGTGGACGATGGCCAAGTGGTGGAAGTGGGCACTCACGAAGAGCTGCGCGCCAGGGGCGGCATCTACGATCGCTACTACCGCATGCAGTTCGCCGGGAGAAGAGAGGCGTAAGGGGCTGGCGCGGGGCGCCGTTGTAGGTGCCGGGGCTATGGCCTAGGGCGAACCTGCGGTGCTGCTGCAGGCTTTGCCAGAGCGTGAAGGCGAATTAGCGGCATTGTCATGATTCAGCAGGTCGAGGGCTGGGAGCCCAAGGCGAATTAGTAGGGTTCGGCCGAGCTTCCGAATACGTCGACCATATAATCGATCAGCGATTTCGTGGCTTTTGAAAGATAGGCGTTTGCGGGCCACCGTAGATAGAGGCTTCTTCCGCGGTGTATATCGTCGATAGGCAGTACCTTCAGCTTCAGGTTTGAGTTCAGGAGCCATGAGACGTTTCCGGCAATGCAGATGCCCGCCCCCTTTTCGACGAGTTTCATGGTGTCCCAGTAGTTGGACACATATGCTGCGACGGTCGGCTTGTACCCGCAGGATTTGAACATCTCCTGCACGGTACCGCTCATTTCGCTTTTCGCAGGGGAGAGTATGAAATGCTCTTTCTTAAGTGACGAGAGACCGACCTGGTTTTTCCGGGCGAGGCGATGATTTTCGCTTACAAGGACGACGTAGCGTTCAGTGCAAAGCTTAATGATGTTGTCGCCCTCTGGTTGCGGTCTGCTCGAAGCGAAGAACTCGACATCATAGTCCGAGACTCGTGTTTGCTCGTTGGGAACGATGTAGCTCAGCGCGATATTGGGGTGTTTGCAGTAGAAGCCATGCAGGGTCGCAGCATGGTTCCCCATGGGCTGTCTTGCAATTAGCCTTACGGTATGGAAGTTCGTGTCGGAAAGGTCATGGATTTCGCTGACCGCATTTTCCATCGCCCTGAATGCGATATCGGTATAGGGGTACAGCACCCTTCCGTTTTCATTGAGTTGAATCGAACGGCCTTTTCTGTCGAACAGGTCCAGTCCAAGGCTTTGCTCCAATTTTCTGATGGACTGACTGAGGGATGGTTGGGATATGCCCAGTTTCTCTGCAGCCAAGGACATATTTTCGCATTTTGACACTTCAATGAACGAGCGAAGCTGATGGGTGTCCATTCGTTGACCTTTCGGTTGTCGTTAAGCCAGATGAACCCATATGGCTTCATCGCGCTCAATAAGCTTATCGCTAAACGTTGTATCAAAACGCTCTTTAGAGGTTCTCGATATGCTTCCATTTCCCGATTATTGGGATAGGGGCTCGCTGTAGCGAGCAAATTGGGGACCTTGCAGCGAGTCACGTCGTGCCGCTGCAACTAAGGGAAGGAGTGACCAATGGGTCAAGATAAACCTACAACTGGCGAGGAGGAAAAGAGCGCTTCCGTATGGAAAGTTGTGCTTTCTCGCGGCTTCATCACGCTGTTCCTTGCATATTCGTTTGCCTGCCTTAGCTTTGCGGGCGTGAGCGTTGGCTTACTTGTTCACGCTACCGAAGACTACGGGATGGACGCAGTCATCGTTGGCAGCATCATCGGCACGATCGCTCTGATTGGCTTGATCATGCGTCCGTTTTCGGCGGTTATCGTAGACAAGTTCAACCGCAAAGGCGTTCTGATCACTGCCTATGTGCTGTTGGCGATATCGACGGTTGGATTCACCTACGCGAACACCTATGAGCTGATGTACGCATCCCAGATCGTGCGCGGCGTTTCTTGGGGTCTGGTGAACTGTGCCGGTTATGTTCTGCTTGCAGATGTTTGCGGCAGGGCGAACCTTGGCGTTGCCAATGGCTTCTACGCCCTTGGCATGGTTGTTGGCCAGAGCATCGCTGCAGCAGTTGTTGTTTCTTTGGGCGATTCTATTGGCTATGAGAAGACATTCCTCTTGGCGGTGGCCATGGCAGTGGTTGCTGTAGTGACGATCCTTACCCTGCCTTACAAGAAGCTGAAGGGTGAAGAGGACGGCGGCAAGAACGTTTCGATCATCGCCCACATTAAGAGCCTTCGACTTAAGGATGTTATTGCGAAAGAATGCGTTCCGATTATGGGAATCGGCTTCGTTTTTCAGCTTTGCGTTACTGCGTTGGGCGCAACGTTCCTGGTGAAATACGGCCGTGTTGACCTCGGTCTGGTGAATGTTGGCATTGCTGCAACCGTGTACAACGTAATCATGTACGTAAGCCGTCCGGTGTACGGCCACTTGATGGACGTGAAGGGCGCTCGCTGGTGCGTGATCCCCGCTTTCGTGGCGCTCTGCCTTGCGAATGCGGTTGCTGCCATGGCAACGGACCTGACGATGCTCATTGCCGCCGCGGTAATCTACGGCGTTGGTGCCGGCGGTTACACCATCGCGCCCCGCACGATGGCCATGTGGCGTCTGGAAAAGGGCAGGGAAGCTGTTGCTGCAAGTACGGTTGGCATCGGCAACGATGTTGGCATGATGCTTGGTAGCGTGCTGGTTCCTGCGATTGCGGCTGCCGCGGGCGGATTCTATCGCAGCGCTTATTGGGTGCTTGCCGTGGTTGCTATTGCCGGTCTTGCCTACTGCCTCGTGTACGTTTATCTCTACCTGAAGAGGAATCCTGACAACAAGATGAGGTGGTAGCCATGGATTGTGGCAAGAACCGCATTCTTGAAACGCGGTACGGCCGCTATGTTGGGACCGTTGAAAGCAGTGGGGTGGTTTCCTTCAAGGGCATCCCGTTTGCCAAGCCTCCTGTTGGCGAGTTGAGGTGGATGCCGCCTCAAAAGCTTGATCCGGGTAGCCTTACGATGCCGGCGGATGCCTATCCGCCGGCGCCTATCCAGCCCGATATGCCCTTGCCTTTGGCGAAAAGGCTGGGCGAGGCCACCCATCGCGCCCAAAGCGAAGACTGCTTGTATCTGAACATGTGGGCATGGGATCTTGATACTCCCAAGAAGGCCGTTTTGCTCTGGGTGTATGGCGGGTCGTTTACGATAGGCGATGCTTCCCGCCTGCAATCGAGAGGCGAGCGTTTCGTTGCAAACCATCACGACATAGTCGTGGTAGCGCCGAATTACCGATTGGGTGTGCTTGGGTCGCTGAACCTGTCTGCTCTTGATGAGGCTGGGAAATATGTAGACTCGTGCAACCTTAACCTTCTTGACCAGCGCGCTGCCCTTGAGTGGGTCCATGAGAACGCGGATGCATTCGGTGGGGATGCCGGCAATATAACGATGTACGGACATAGTGCCGGCTCGAACTCGATCTCCCACCACCTGGCCATACCGGAATCTGCGCGCTTGTTCAGCAAGGCGATATGCCAAAGCTCGTTTCTGGTCGGGCACGGTACGGTTTCGATGGACGAGAGTCTCGAATTCTCTAGGAAATTCTTCGATCTTTTGGGAGCGGAAACCCTTGAGGACGCTTTGGCGATATCTGCCGAGGCCCTTAAAAGCGCCCAGCAAAAGCTGTGCGGGTTGGCCTATACGCCGCCGGTCTGCGACATGCGCACGGTATTTCCTGGTGAGCTTGAAAGGCTGGCTAGCGGAGAACTCAGCGGCAAGAAAGTGCTCATCGGAAACAGCACCGGTGAATACGATCAGCTTTTCTCGGGCAAAACCGAAGAAGAGGCGCGAAGCCTTGTGATGAGCCGCGCAGAACAGCGTATTGGCGGGGATGCAAAATTTATTGACGGCTTCTGTGAGCTTCATCCTGAGATGGGCAGGACAGAGGCGTTGATGACCGCGAACAACGAGCTATGCATGACCTATGGCGGCGAAATCCAGGCGAGGGCTCTTGCCGGCTCGAACGAGGTACGGAAATTTCTCTTTTCTTGGGCCGACCCGGCATCGGGTTCGCGTGCCCCCCATGGTGCTCCATGTCCATTCGTGTTTGGGAACGATGTTCCTGCTTGCGCACCAGCGGGTCTGCTTGAGAAAACCCAAGGAGTATGGGCTTCGTTCATAAAGTCAGGTTCTGTTGAAATAGATGGGATTCCAGCTTGGCCTAGGTATGGCACCGATGGGGGCTTCGTTATGGATATCGACGAAGAGTGGCAGCTGTTGGATGACCCCTGGAAAGATGATTTCGAATACTGGGTTTCCGTGTTCCCCGAGGCTTCTTGTGTGAAGGGAGAGAGGAATGAGTGAAAGAGGATTTCGCGAGGTGTGCGCAAGCGCACTGAGCAATCTAGATCCTAAAGATCCCTATCGTCTGCCCTTCAGCGGCGTGGTCGATCTTGGAAAGAGCGCTTGCGCCTACATCCCAGAGGCTTTGGAGCTTAGCTGCTGGAGTCTGACGATCCTTCCTCCGCGGGGCGTTTGCGCTCAGGACTTTCTGGTTGAATCCGGATGGAAGGAGCTTGCCGATAATCAAAAGATCCTTCTTCTGGTTGCCGGCAATGAGGGCAAAGAAGCGGATTGCACCTTAGAAGACGCCCTTTCTTGCTTGGATAAATTGGTTGGGAGCAAGGAGTACTTCGACGCACAGCGGTTCTTCGCGTATTTGATCGGATATGAAGACGGGGCTGCGGTGGCTCTGCGCTATACCGTTGAACATCCTGAAAGCTATGCCGGGGTCGCGTTTGTAGGGTTGGAGCATCAAGCAGATTCTATTGCCGCCGCCCTTGGCGGGAACGATAGCCAGGACAATATACCGGTTCCCGCGCTCTTCCTTTCTGAGCTGGAAGACTTGATTCAGCCAGCCGTAGCGGAATTCATTCGAAGGAATGGTTGTCTCGATGTGCCGTTTTCCTTCATGGGGGATACAGTCTATCTGCCGAACCCGGTTGAGACCGGAGACGAGGTCTCCTCTCAGCGAGTGGCGGATGTGATCGTCCGAGGCG
Organism: Sphaerochaetaceae bacterium; assembly: GCA_963612535.1. Lineage (GTDB taxonomy): Bacteria > Actinomycetota > Coriobacteriia > Coriobacteriales > Eggerthellaceae > Anaerotardibacter. The sequence goes on along the minus strand of CAVDWN010000046.1, from coordinate 3,486 downwards.
TGGAGCCGTCTGCTTTGCCGAATGCTGCTTCGGTGTGGGAGACGCTCCATCGTTCCATTCGGGTCTCCGGTGTGGGGGTTGACGACCTTCACCCTTATCGCACTACCGATGAGTGGGGGCTTGTTAGACACGAACTGGAGATAGACGGCGTTGTTCGCCATTGGCTGGAATACGTTCCGAAGGGGAATGTGAGCCGATGCGATTCCCGTCCCCTGCTGGTGTTCCTCCATGGCGGTTCTCAGACGGCGAAGAGCGCGATTTACGCTGCGGAATGGATGAACGTTGCCGAGGCACGAGACTTTATTGTGGCGTTCCCCACGGGGACAATGCGCCCGTTCGACAATCAGCCTGCACACCCCGCATGGAATGCCACCCGTGCCTCCAACCTGTTCAACGATGAGTTGTTCATCCGGGAAATGGTGGAAGATGTGTGCGCTCGCGAAAACGTGGATCGTGGCAGAGTGTACGTTGTGGGTCACTCCATGGGCGCGGCCATGGCTCAAAGATGCGCCCTTGCTTTGCCGGATGTTTTTGCGGCAGCCGCGAGCAATTCCGGCGTAGTGGTCGGGGGTTTCATGGGGGACTTTGATACTCCCGGCGTAAGGGAAGATCTGGCCATGCCTGTTTTTATCCAGATGGGCGAACATGATGTGGGCGGCTCGACTTTTGCCGAAAATCGCAATGCGGAACGGACGGTTGAGTATTGGATAAAGCGGGGCTCGCTTTCTTCTCTTGACGATGCATTGGTTTCCAAGACTGGCCGTTATAGTTTGAGACAATGGGTGACCAAAGAAGGTGTTCCTATGCTTTCGTATATGCGGACGCTGGACAAGCCTCATTGCATCACTCCGCAAGATGCTTGGATCTATTACGATTGGTTCCTTTCGCGTTTCAGCAGAAGGGCTGATGGAGCCACTGAGTATATGGGCCGAGCGGTTTAGCTCGTTTCATTGCTGCAGCGGAGCCGTATGGGGATACGGCTCCGCTGCTATAGATAGGGGAAGGGGCGGCAATGCTAAAGGGGACAGCATTGGGCTCGCTAGCGAACAGGGGATTCATAACGCTGTTCGTGTGTTATTGCCTTGTATGCACATGCTTTGCCTTCGTGAACGTTGGCCTGCTTCTGCATGCCACCGAAGATCTTGGTTTAGATTCTGTGGTTATCGGCAGCGTTATCGGCTTGGTTTCGATTATCGGGTTGTGTATGAGGCCGGTTTCGGCTGTTTTGGTCGATAGGCTCGATCGGAAGGGCATTCTTGTTCTGGCGTTTTTCCTTGAAGCTCTTGCCACCTTCGGCTTTGCGAATGCGACCGACTATTGGATGATGTATGCGCTTCAGATGCTTCGAGGTGTTGCGTGGGCGCTGATCAGCTGTTCTGGGGCCGTGATGATCGTTGGCCTTGTTGGGCGGGAGAACCTGGGCATCGCCTTGGGCGTGTACGCCTTGGGAATGGTTGTCGGGTCAAGCTTTGCTGCTTTGGTGGTCGCCCCTCTTGGGGATTCAATCGGTTTCCTTATGACGTTTACGATCGGCTCCGGGCTATCCGTATTGGCGGGCGCCTTGGCGCTCACCTTGCCTTACCCAAGGCATAAAAAGTGCAATATCGAAGCGCTGAAGAAGGAGCTGCGTGGCGTAAGGCTGAAAGACCTGTTCTCCATCGAGTGCGCGCCGATCATGGGGCTTTCCTTCGTGTTCCAGCTGTGCGCCTCATCGCTGGGCGCAACCTACTTGATAGCTTTCGGGAGAGTGGACCTTTCCATTGCGAATGTTGGCGTGGTTGCGACGATATACAACGTGATCATGTACGCTACCCGCCCTTTCTACGGCTGGGTGATGGATAGGTTCGGTGCCCGATGGTGCATTGCCCCCTGTTTGGTCGGTATGGTGGCGGCCAACCTCATCGTGTTCATGTCTTCCGACTTTACCGGGCTCATCGCGGCTGCGGTGATCTTCGGCCTTTGCTCGGGAGGTTACTCGGTAGCGCCGCGTACAATGGCCATTCGTCGCCTTGGCGAGGGGCGCGAGGCGGTTGCTTCAAGCACATCGGGAATTGGAAACGATATTGGCATGTTCTTGGGGATGACCCTCGTCCCTGCCGTGGCGGCCTGCTTTTCAGGGTCCTACCGAAATGCGTACTTGGTGATGGCCGTTATCGCAATGGTCGGTGTTGCTTATGCGCTTGTGTATTCGCGTTGGTATTTGAAGCGCCATCCCGACAACAGCATGGGCTGGTAGGCTAGCCCACCGATGAGCGGTTGCGCTTTTCTGCTGCCTGAAGGCTAACCTTCAGGAATTCAGCGAATAATTTAGCTGCCGGCGTTTGCTCTTTGCATTTATGGAGGTAAAGAAAGCTTGTTTTCTGTGCGTCCTTCAAGGGAAGGGCGGCTATTTCCAAACCCTTCGAGTTGACCCAGGTTGTGGCTGGCCCATACGAAATCCCGATGCCCTGTTCAACTGCGTTTACCACATTCCATGTTTGTGGAAAGCGAGCTATTTCGATGGGCTGAGCTTCTTCGGCGCCGGGGGCTTTTCGAAGAGGGTCCTCGTTTTTCACATTGGGGCAGAACAGGAAGCGCTCTCCCTTGAGCTGCCTGAACTCTATTGGCTGTGGGCTCTTGGTCAGTGAAGAGGTTTTCGGCACGAGCAAAAGCCAAGGGTCTTCGCAGATGTATTCAAAAGTTGGGTCATCTATCCTCTCATCGCTTCGGATGAGTTCTAAATCCTGGTCGCCGTTCGTTTCGTTTTCGGTGTTCACATGAACCTGTATTTTAGGGTTGGCCTCCATGAATGAGGAGATAAGCGAAGCGGTATCGCCCAGCTGCGCACGAAAGATGATTCGCACGGCGTGCTTTCTTCTGTTTTGCTTTTCCTGCAGTTCGTTTTGGGCGGTGTTGAGCGCCTGATCGGCTATGTCTGCGTAATGGAGGAGGATTTCGCCATAGCGATTGAGCTTAAGGTGCTTTCCGTTCCTATCAAAAAGGGCAACGCCAAGCTCGACTTCGAGCTGCTTTAAGGTGCGGCTCAGGGATTGCTGGGAAACGAACAGGTCTCGGGAGGCCTGCGAGATATTTTCCTTGCGTGCGATTGCCTTAAACGCGAAGAGTTGGTTCAGATCCATATGGCTGCCTTCCGGCTGAGTGCTTCTGTTCAATGGTAGCTTCTGGCGCAGTTTACGGGTTGCTGCTTTACGAAAACAGCCAAATAAAGTACCCCCATGGGGTATATGGCTTGAGAGTGCTACCATGGGCGTGAAACATGGCGCGGCATAGGCGCCGCATGCGCGAGAAGGGAAACAGAATGTACAGGACGGTTGTGGATGTTGACGGCATGATGTGCGGCCATTGCGAGGCGCACGTGAACGATGCGGTGCGCAACAACTTCAAGGTGAAGAGGGTAAACAGCTCGCACGCAAAGGGCCGCACGGTTATCGAGTCGGAGGCTCCGCTAGACGAGGCGAAGCTTCGCGAGGTTATTTCCGCCCAAGG
>CAVDWN010000045.1:0-8670 GCA_963612535.1 Sphaerochaetaceae bacterium | reverse complement strand
GCCGTACCCAGCGCACGAACCTCGTCCTTGAAGAAGTGGTCAAGCGGCTCAATCAGGTCGAAGTGCACGCCTTCGGGGAACGGGATCAGGTTGTGGTGGCTTTTGATGGTGGAAGCCTTGCCGCCGGTCTTGCGCGCACCGGACTCGATGATATCGGGATAGATGGTGCCCTGCGCCAAGAACTCGATTCCGTCCATCTGCTGGGCAACAGCGAAGAATTCCTCCCAGAACTGCGTGCCGATGATCTTGCGCTTCTGCTCGGGGTCGGTAACGCCGTCCAGCAGTTTCGCATAGCGCTCTTCCGCATGAACATGGATGAAGTCCACGTCGAACTGCTTGGTGAAAACCTCTTCGACTTCCTCGGGCTCGTTCTTGCGCAGCATGCCGTGGTTCACGAACACGCAAACCAGCTGCTTGCCGATGGCCTTGGCGCACAGCGCCGCCACAACGGATGAATCCACGCCGCCGGAAAGGCCCAAGATAACGCGCTTGCTGCCCACCTTTTCGCGGATGGCGGAAACGGAATCCTCGATGATGGAATCCATGGTCCAGTCGGCCTTCAGCCCTGCAATGTTGAACAGGAAGTTGGAAAGCATCTTGTTTCCGTACTCGGAATGCTTAACCTCGGGGTGGAATTGCGTGGTGTATATCTTGCGCTCGGCGCACTCCATGGCGGCAACCGGGCATATATCGGTGGAAGCGGTTACGGTGAAGCCCTCGGGCACGGCCGTTACCGCATCGCGGTGGCTCATCCATACCGTCTGCTTCTTCGGGGTGCCCTCGAAAAGCGCGCCTTCGGCAACGGTGAGCTCGGCAGGGCCGTATTCGCCCTTCTCGGTATGGCCAACGGTTCCGCCCAGGTTAACGGCAATGGTCTGATGGCCGTAGCAGAAGCCCAGAACGGGAATGCCCAGCTTCAGCACTTCGGGGTCGATCTTAGGCGCGTCTTCTGCGTAGACGCTTGCCGGCCCGCCCGAAAGGATGATGGCGCTCGGTTTCATCGCGGCAATCTTGCCGGCTTCCTCGTCACAGGGAACGATTTCCGAGTAAACGCCCAGATCGCGCACGCGGCGGGCAATGAGCTGACCATACTGTGCGCCGAAGTCGAGGACGATAACCTTCTGTTCGGAAGAGTTTGTGGGCATGTGTTCCTCCCGGGTCGGGTGCCTTGCGGCAATCGCTTTGCCGAAGGCGAGTTGGCTTTTAGCGTTCTCATACTAACAAATAAAGTAAAGGGTGGGTTTGTTGGGCGAAGCCGCACGAAGATCGGTTGCGTTTTCATGCGCGGGGCTGTTTGCTCGTTGCAGGCCGGCGGCACGGCCGCGCGCTGGGCATGTCGGCAATCTCTGCCACAGCATCCCATTACCCGTTTAATTGCTAAAGATAATCGCAGATAAACTCTCATTTTTTAGAAGAATTGCGATCAAAACCCTGCCAATGGCGCCTTTCGCGGCAAAAACCAGCGGTTTTGGGGGCTTTTGCGCTTGAAATCCCAGGTGAAACGTATACTACGCTCTCGATTCAAAAATAAATTGAAGAAAGAGGGGAAAGGGAAGGGACATGGCAGTCAAATTCACTACGGCGCCACGTTTGTCGCTGGCTACCGGCGCAGGATCAGGGGAAGCGCTTATCGAGAGGGATCGCTTGTTGGTAAGCCTGTTGGGCGATAGGGAAGCGGTGCGCATCATCTGCGCCCCGCCTCTTTACGGCAAAACGGTTCTTGCATCGCAGTATGCGCGGGTCGCGTTCGAGCCGGACCAGGTGGTTTGGGTACAGGCAGATTCGCCGCGCTTCCTTGTCGGCCTGGATAAGGGTCGATCGGAACTCGATGGGTCCTACTCGTTGGAGGCCGGAGGCCTGGTGGTTTTCGATGGCGTCCCTCGTCTTGCGGGCAAACGCCGCCAGCTCTTCGCCGATTTGCTGCTAGCGCTTCGCTCCCAAGGCATCGAGACCTTGGTTACCACAATCGATTTCGATCTTGCATTCGACGTTCAGGCTCCTGCTGTTGTCCTTGATGCGCGCGAGATGGCCTTGTCCGGCGAAGAGATCCCGCATCCTTTTGCTGCCCGCGACGACGTTGACTCGCTAGAGGAATCGCCGACGGTTGCCGCTGGCAAGCAAATGCTGCCAGCGGTGTTCCTCGACCGCGCGGAAGGCAAGCGGCGATTCGTCGAGTCTCTGTTCCAGAACGACATCGCCTGCATCGAAGAAGCCGTCTGCCTGTTTGCCCTTATTCTGGGCAGGGGAAGATTCTCGCAGATCGTCTCGCTTTTCCCCGATGGGGTGGCGCGTATGGGCGGGGCCATCCAGCGAACGTACCCTCACGCCGGCATCAGGCGCTCTTCTGCCGAGTTCACCGCTTTTCCCCTTTCCGCAAAAACCCGATTCGATCTTCTTTGCGCACATTTGGACGATCTGACCCGCTACTCTTCCGCTCAAGACGAGCAATCGCTGCTGGCGGACCTTTGCGAAGCTTTCAGGAACACCGATAACCCATCTCTTCTTTCCTGGACGCTTGCCGACTTGGTTTCGCCCGAGCAGCGAGCGGAATTCTATCGGGCCCACGGAATGAGCGAATCTGCGGATTCCCCTGCCGCCAGGGAGGGCGATAGCCCCCAATATTCGGTGCTTCGTTTCTCTTCTGCTCCCAGCCTGCGCATCAACCTGTTCGGGCGCTGCGAGATAACCCGAGATGGCGATCCGGTTGTAGATCCTGCGAGTATCCGCAAGAAGGCCAAGGTGGTCATTGCCCTGCTTTTGGTGAATTACAACAAGGATGTTCCCCGAACATGGGTAGAACGGGTGGTATGGCCGGATTCGGACCCCAGTTGCGTTCGCTCAAGCTTCTACAACCTGTGGAGCTATGTGCGGAAGATCTTGTCCCCGTCCGATTCCGACCCCTTTGCGTCGCGGGCAAGCCGCGATACCGTTTCGCTTCAGGGGCTGAACTTGGAAAGCGACGTGGTTACCGTCGACCGGCTGTGCCATTGCCTTCACGGTTGCGATGATCCTGCCGAAAGCCTCTCGCTTCTTTCCGACATAGAGCGCCTGTACGTTGGGCCGCTGCTTCCCGGCATCAAGAACGAGCAGCTGGAAACGTACCGCGTTATGTACCAGAACCGCGTGCTGGATGCCGTGGTGGATGGCGTCCGTGTGCTTATGAGGGGAGGGGAGCTGCGAAGTGCCCAGCGCTTTGCCGCGTTTGCCTTCGAGATCGACCCAACAAGGGAAGACGTGGTGTACCTGTATATGAAGGTGCAGAAGATGCTCGGCCAATTCGCTGGGGCGATATCCACGTTCGTCAGCTGCCGCCATGCCCTGGTAGAGCGTTTCGGCATCGACGGATCAAGCAGGCTGGAAGCCCTGTACCAGGAAATCCTGTCAGAGGTTTCGAAGAAATAGGCCCTGTTCTGCCCCGTGCGCGTTTATGGCGTGAAGAAGCTCGTCCATTGGCCCTGCGGCGGCCGGTGGGGCAGTGGCGCTGTGCTAGAGTGGAGCGGATAAACGAGCGAAAGAGAGATCATGGGTTTCTTTTCCAAGATTTTGAGCGTGGGCGAAAACCGCCCGTTGAAGAACTATCAGAAAACCGTTGAGCGCATCAACGAGCTGGAGCCTTCCATGCAGGCCCGCTCTGACGAAGAGCTGGCGCATCTTACCGTTGAGTTCCGCGAGCGCCTTGCCAACGGCGAAAGCCTCGAAGACATCATGCCCGAGGCGTTCGCCGCAGTTCGCGAGGCCAGCGTTCGCACCATCGGGCTGCGCCATTTCGACGTGCAGCTCATCGGCGCCATGGCCCTGAACGACGGCAAGATCGCCGAGATGCGCACGGGCGAAGGCAAGACCTTGGTTTCCACCCTTGCCGGCTACCTGAACGCGCTTCCCGGCAACAACGTGCACATCGTCACCGTTAACGACTACCTGGCTGCCCGCGACTCCAAGTGGATGGGCCGCATCTACGAGTTCATGGGAATGAAGGTGGGCCTTATCCAGAACGGCATGGGCCCTGCCCAGAAGATCCCTGCCTACCAGGCCGATGTCACCTACGGCACCAATTCGGAATTCGGCTTCGACTACCTGCGCGACAACATGGTGGCCCGTGCCAGCCGCCGTGTGCAGCGCGGCCATTCGTTCGCCATCGTCGACGAGGTCGACTCCATCCTTATCGACGAGGCGCGTACCCCGCTCATCATCTCGGGCGCGGGAACCCAGGCGGCCGACACCTACAAGCGCTTCGCCGCCATCATGCCGTCGCTGAAGCGCGACATCGACTTCGAGATGGACGAAGCCAAGCGCACCATCTACACCACCGAGGTCGGCCTGGAAAAGGTTGAGTTCCAGCTGGGAATCGAAGACCTGTTCGGCGACCCTAGCGGCCAACTTCCCAACCACCTGCAGCAGGCCTTGAAGGCCCAGTTCCTGTTCCATCGCGATGTGGACTACGTGGTGGTTAACGGCGAGGTGAAGATCGTCGACGAGTTCACGGGCCGCATCATGGAAGGCCGTCGTTACTCCGAGGGCCTGCATCAGGCGCTCGAAGCCAAAGAGCATGTTCTGGTGCGCCAGGAAAACCAGACGCTGGCCACCATCACGCTGCAGAACTACTTCCGCCTGTACGAAAAGCTCTCCGGCATGACGGGCACGGCAATGACGGAAGATTCCGAGTTCCGCCAGATCTACAACCTGCCGGTCATGTCCATCCCGCCTAACCGCCCTGTTCAGCGCGTGGACGAAAACGACCTTATCTACCGCACGGTGGATGCCAAGTTCAATGCGGTCGCCGACGATATCGCCGAGCGCCACGCTAAGGGCCAGCCCTGCCTGGTGGGCACGGTTTCCATCGAAAGCTCCGAGAAGCTCAGCCGCCTGCTGTCCAAGCGCGGCATCCATCATGAGGTCCTCAACGCGAAGAACCATGAGCGCGAAGCTGCAATCGTTGCCCAGGCGGGCCGCACCGGCGCCGTTACCATCGCCACCAACATGGCAGGCCGCGGTACCGACATCCTGCTTGGCGGCAACGCCGAGGTCATGGCGGAAACCATGCTCGCAGAGCGCCTCGAGGAAGACCAAGAGCCCACTCCCGCCCAGCTTAAGCAGGCCCAGGCCGAAGCCGAGGCCATCACCAAGCGCGAAAGCGAAGAGGTGCGCGCCGCCGGTGGCTTGTGCGTTATCGGCACCGAGCGCCACGAAAGCCGCCGTATCGACAACCAGCTTCGCGGTCGTTCCGGCCGTCAGGGCGACCCGGGCGATACGCAGTTCTACCTTTCGCTGGAAGACGACCTGATGCGCCTGTTCGGCGGTTCGCGCATGGATTCCATCGCCAACATGATGGAAAAGACGGACATGCCCGAGGACATGCCCATCAAGGCGAACATGGTTTCCAAGGCCATCGAGACCGCGCAGCGCCAGGTGGAGGCCTCGAACTTCGCCGCACGTAAGCACGTTCTGGAATACGACGACGTCATGAACCTGCAGCGCAAGGCCATCTATGCCGAGCGCAACGCCATCCTGGACGGCAAGGACCTTACCGAGCGCATGCCCGAGATCATCGAGGACATTGTGGAGCAGCATGTTGTCGAATGCTGCCCTGCGAAGTCGGCCAGCGACGACTGGGATACCGAATCGTTGGACAAGTGGCTGGCGCAGCTTACCGGCACGGAAACGCTTACGGTTGAATCCGTCGATTGCGACGATGACGTGAATGTGCTCATCGATGGCATCATCGAGCGCATCCAGTCCCAGTTCGACGAGAAAGCCGCTCAGGTCGGCGAGCCCTTCAGCGATATCGAGGGGCAGGTAATGCTGCGCTTCATCGACACCCGCTGGATGAGCCACCTGCAGGAAATGGACTACCTGAAGGCGTCCATCGGCCTGCGCGCCTACGGCCAGCGCGACCCCCTTACCGAGTACCGCGACGAGGCCCATCGCGCCTTCGCTGCGCTTACCGCCGGCATCTACGAGGACTTCCTGCGCTTCTTGCTGCGCGCTCCCATCGTGGTTCAGCAGGCCCCGCAGGAAGAACCCGACCCGCTGGCGGGCAAGGTCCAGTACTCCAACCCCGAGGAAACCCTGAACGAGGGCGGCCAGGCCAGGCGTTCCGCCGCACAGGGAGCACCCGCTGGGGCACCTGCCGCGCCCAAACCCGAGGCACCCAAGCCCCACACCATCGTGAAGGACAAGAACGACCCGTACGCCAACGTGGGTCGCAACGACCCTTGCCCTTGCGGGTCCGGCAAGAAGTACAAGAAGTGCCACGGCGCCAATCGCTGAACAGGCGCGGGCGCATGACGCCCGCTTAACTGGACGTCCTTGCGGCGTTCGAAGATGCCCTTTGCCCAGCTGGCAAGGGGCATCGCCTTTTCCGCAACCGGCAGCATGAGGAACGAAGATGATGACCTTAGAAGAAGCTCGCCAGCGCCTAAACGATGCGCATGCGTACCTTCATATCGAAGACAAGCAGGCCGATTTGGCCAACCTCGAAGAGCAGATCGGCAGCCCCGATTTCTGGAACGACACCGATAACGCCCAGCAGGTAAGCAAGCAGGCATCCGATATCCGTGATGTACTGGGTAGGTACCAAGACGCCTGCTCTCTTCTGGAGGATATCGAAACCGCTTCCGAGCTTGCTCAGGAAGACCCTGAATTCGCTTCCGAGGTGGAATCGGATCTGGCAAGGCTCCAGGGCATGTTCGACGAGTTCGAGATCGAGTCGTGGTTCAGCGGCCGTTTCGATGCCAGCGATGCCATCCTTTCCATCCATCCCGGCAGCGGCGGGCTGGAAGCGCAGGACTGGACCGAGATGCTCTATCGCATGTACACGCGCTATGCCGACAAGAAGGGCTGGAAGGTGCGGGTGCTCGACCTTGTTCCCGGCGAGGGAATCGGGCTCGATCACGTAAGCATCCAGGTAGAGGGGCGCAACGCCTACGGCATGCTGCAAAGCGAGTCGGGCGTGCACCGCCTGGTGCGCATTTCCCCGACCGACGAAAAGAAGCGCCGCCACACCACCTTTGCCGCCGTTGAGGTTATCCCGGTTCTTCCCGACAACGACATAACCGTCGAGATCGACCCGAACGATGTGCGTGTGGACGTGTACCGCGCCAGCGGCCCAGGCGGCCAGTGCGTCAACACCACCGATTCCGCTGTGCGCCTGACGCATATCCCCACCGGCATCGTGGTTACCTGCCAAAACGAGAAGTCTCAGCTGCAGAACAAGGAAGCCGCATTCCGCGTGCTGCGCGGCCGCCTGTACGAGCTCGAGGAAAAGAAGCGCCAAGAAGAGCTGGCGGCCTTGAAGGGCGAGAAGATGGACAACTCGTTCGGCAGCCAGATACGCAATTACGTACTGTATCCGTATCGACTGATAAAGGACACCCGTAGTAATATCGAGAGCGGTAATGTCGAGGCTGCCCTCGATGGCGAGATCGACGAATTCGTCGTCGGCTACCATCGTTGGAAGGCCTCGTTGTAACGATGGAACTTGTGCTTGATCGAAAGGAAGCCATGAATTCCCTGCCAGCAAAGGAAAAGGCCTGTGCCGTTCGCACAGACATCATCAAGATGCTCCACGAAGCGGGCAGCGGCCATCCCGGTGGATCGCTTTCCTGCACCGACATCCTCGCGGCGCTGTATTTCGGTGGCGTCCTGAAGCATGACCCTGCCAACCCTGCCGATCCTGAGCGAGACCGCTTCATCTTGGCCAAGGGCCATGCCGCGCCGGCGCTCTATGCCACGTTGGCCGAAGCAGGCTACATCCCGGTAGACGAGCTGAATACCCTGCGCAAGCTGGGTACCCGCCTTCAGGGCCATCCCGATTCGAATCTGTGCCCTGGGGTAGAGGTATCCACCGGATCCCTTGGTCAGGGCCTTTCCATTGCTGCCGGTTTGGCTGCCGGCTTCAAGCTGGACAAGCTTCCCAACCGCGTGTTCACCGTTATGGGCGATGGCGAAACCCAGGAAGGCCAGGTGTGGGAGGCTGCCACCTTCGCCGCCCACCAGAAGCTCGGCAACCTCATCGCCGTGGTAGACCTCAACGGCCTTCAGATCGACGGCCATGTTGAAGACGTATGCGCCAGCGGCACGCTTGCCGCCAAGTTCGCCGCCTTCGGTTGGGAAGTGCACGAGGTCGATGGCCACGATATCGATGCGCTCATCCAGCTGTTCACCAGCTTGAAGGCCTCCGATACCGACCAGCCGAAGATGGTTATCGCCCATACCGTGAAGGGCAAGGGCGTGTCGTTCATGGAAGACCAGGCCGGCTGGCACGGCAAAGCCCCCAACGACGAGGAAACTGAGCGCGCCCTGGCAGAGCTTGCCGAAGCCCGCGCCAAGCTGAATGGAGTGAAGTAACGTGGTACAGCTTGCAACGCCTGAACAGGCACAGGAAAAGAAGGCAACCCGTGCCGCATTCGGCAAGACGCTGGCAGAATTGGCCGCCGAAGGCAAGAAGGTTGTTGCCGTAGACGCCGACCTCACCGGCTCCACCACCACCAAGGCATTTGCCGCTGCCTGCCCGGAAAACGCCGATAGGCTCTTCAACGTGGGCATTGCCGAGCAGAACATGATCGATGTTGCGGCGGGCCTTTCGCTCGCTGGCAACATCGCCTACACCGGCTCGTTCGCTGTGTTCGGCACCGGCCGCTGCTACGACCAGATCCGCAACACCGTGTGCTA
>CAVDWN010000044.1:0-8735 GCA_963612535.1 Sphaerochaetaceae bacterium | reverse complement strand
CGGCCCACCGCCTTGAAGCAGGCCTCCACGATGTGGTGCGCGTTTTCGCCCGCCAGCATGCGCACGTGCAGGGTAACGCCCGCGTTCGTGGCGAACGCGATGAAGAACTCCTTGGCAAGCGAGGTGTCGAACTGCCCCAGCAGGCACAGCGGCACATCCACATCCCAGTGCAGCTGGCCGCGGCCCGATATGTCCACCGCGGCAAGCACCAGCGTCTCGTCCATGGGAAGGTACTGGGAAGCAAAGCGGTTGATGCCGCGCTTTTCGCCCATGGCCTGGGCAAACGCCTGGCCCAGCACAATGCCCACGTCTTCGACGGTATGATGGGCGTCCACTTCGATATCGCCCTTGGCCTTCACGTTCAGGCTGAACAGGCCATGCCTGCCGAACGCATCCAGCATATGGTCGAAGAAGGCGATGCCGGTATCGATTTCGGTTGTGCCCACGCCATCGATGTCGAGCGCCAGGCTGATATCGGTTTCCTTGGTAGTGCGCGTGATGTTCGCGCTGCGGTTTCCTGCCATCAGGTTTACCCCCGTTCGTTCAGGATTTGGGCCAATGCGGCCAGGAATTCCTTGTTTTCATCGGGCGAGCCCACCGACACGCGCAGGCAGTCGGTAAGGTACTGCGCGTGCGAGAAGTCGCGCACCAGCACGCCGCGGGCATACAGCTGCTCCCATACCTGGTCGGCGCCGGCCACGCGGAACAGCACGTAGTTGGAGTCGGAGTCGAAAGCGGTTACGCCCGGCAGCTTGTTCAGCTCTTCGATGAGCACGCCGCGCTGCTCGATGATCTGGTTGATGCCCGGCACGAACAGCGAGCGGTTCTTGAACACCGCCGTGGCAATGGCCTGGGAAACCGAATCCACCGAATAGGGCTGGCGCACCTTCAGGAACTCGCGGATAACGCCCGGGTTCGCCAGCACGTAGCCCATGCGCACGCCCGCCAAGCTGAACGCCTTCGAGAAGGTGCGCAAGATGATAAGGTTCTCGTACTGGTCGAGGTACGGGCGCATGGAGAAGCGGCTGAACTCGAAGTACGCCTCGTCCACCATAATGAGCGCATCGGACGAATCGAGCAGCTTCTTCAAAAACGTCTCGCTGGCCATCTTGCCGGTGGGGTTGTTCGGGCTGGTGATAACCGCGAAATCGATGTCGCCTTCGGCCATGCGGGCAAGCACGGCTTCCTCGTCGATGTCGAAGTTTTCCTTGCGCGGGATGTTCACCACTTCGGTTCCCGTAAGGCGCGCGTTGGCCTCGTACACCGAAAACGTGGGCGGCACGTTCAGGAACTTGCGGCCCGGGCCGCCCCAGCAAAGCGCCAGGTTGAACAGCAGCTCGTCGCCGCCGTTGCCCAGCAGCACGTTTTCGCGCGAAAGGCCGTTGGCCTCGGCGATAAGGCTGCGCAGCTCGTTGGCCAGCGGGTCGGGGTACCGGTTGAAGGAAAAGCTCTTCAGCGCCTTGCGGATTTCCAGCTGCACTTCCTCGGGCACGTTGCTGGGGTTCTCGTTGGCGGAAAGGTAGATGTTCGCCGGCAGGTACTTCGGGTCGTACGGGGTGATGCCTTCCAGGTTGGGCTGCGATGCGCGTACGCCGTGCATGCTAGTTCGCCCCCGCAACGCCTGCGGCCTGCTGCTGCTCGAAGGCCTGTTCCACCAGCTGGCGGCGCAGACGGACGCTTTGGGCGTGCGCCCACAGGCCCTCGTGGTCGGCCAGGGTGATAACGGCCTCGGAATCGGCCATAAGGGCGGCCGGCGAGTACTGCAGCACGCTGCTCTTCTTCACGAACTCATCTACCGAAAGCGGGCTGGAGAAGCGCGCGGTGCCGCCGGTGGGAAGCGTGTGGTTCGGGCCGGCAACGTAGTCGCCCACCGCCTCGGGCGTCCATTCGCCCAGGAAGATGGCGCCGGCGTGGCGGATGGATCCGATGAGGTCGATGGCATCGGGAAGGTGAAGCTCAAGGTGCTCCGGTGCAATGACGTTCACCGTTTCGATGGCGGAGCTCATGTCGGGGCACACCACCACCAGGCCGCGGTTTTCCAGAGAGGCCGTGGTGATCTCGGCGCGGTACGAGCCTTCCATGTGCTTGGCGATGGCGGCTTCCACCGCATCGGCGTACTCGGAGCTGAAGGTTACCAGGTAGCAGCTGGCCAGCGGGTCGTGCTCGGCCTGGGCCATAAGGTCGATGGCAACCAGCTCGGGCAGGGCGGATTCATCGGCAACCACGCACACCTCGGAGGGGCCAGCCACCATGTCGATGCCCACATCACCGGAAACCAGCTTCTTAGCTGCGGCAACGAAGGCATTGCCCGGGCCGGTGATCTTGTCTACCGGCTTGATGGTTTCGGTGCCGTAGGCCAGCGCGCCAACTGCCTGGGCGCCGCCCACTGCGTAGATCTCGGTAACGCCGGCCACGCGGCAGGCCTCCAAGATGGCGGAATCAAGCGAGCCGTCCTTGGTGGGCGGGGTTACGCACACGATGCGCTTCACGCCGGCAACGGCTGCGGGAATGGCATTCATCAGCACGGAAGAAGGGTACAGCGCGCGGCCGCCGGGCACGTAGATGCCCACGGAATCCAGCGGCTCGATCTTGGCGCCCACCAGCGCGCCGTCTTCGCGCAGCGTGAACCAGCCCTGCTGCTTCTGGCGCTCGTGGAAGTCGCGGATCTGCTTGGCGGCGTGCTGGATGGCGGCGGCAACCTTCGGGTCTACCTTCGCCAAGGCCTCATCGATGGCTTCCTGCGAAACGCGGAACTGCTCCATTTCCACGCCGTCGAACTTGGCGGTGTACTCGCGCAGGGCCGCGTCGCCGCGGGTGCGCACGTCTTCCACGATGTTGGTGGCGGCAACCAGGGCATCGGCGTTGAAGGCGCCGATGCGGTTGAGCATCTTGTTCTCGAATACCTGGCCGGGGGCGAGTTCTATCCTTCTCATCTGCTATTTCTCCTTAGCCTGCGAGTAAAGCACGTCGGCCAGTTCGCCCACGCGCGGGTTGGTACGGTACGAGCACGGGTTCGCGAAGAAGCGTGCGGTGGACGCCAGAACGTCGTCGACCACCACCAGGTTGTTCTCGCGCAGGGTGGTGCCCGTTGCGGTGATGTCCACGATGCGCTCGGCCATGCCGGTGATGGGCGCCAGCTCGATGTTGCCGTGGAGCTTCACGATTTCCACCGGGGTGCCGATCTTCGCGTAGTAGGAACGCGTGATGTTGGGGTACTTGGTTGCCACGCGGATGGAACCCAGCTTGCGGTAGCGGCTTTCCACCTTCTCGGTGGTGCCGGCCGATTCGGCCACGATGAAGCGGCAGCCGCCGAACTTCAGGTCGGCCAGTTCCACCACTTCGGGCGATGCTTCTATAAGCGAGTCCTCGCCGCAGATGCCGCAGTCGGCGGCGCCCAGCGCCACGAACACGGGGGCGTCGGTGGGGCGCACGAACATGTACTCAACGTCGCCGTTGCGCAGCATCAGCGTGCGGCCGGCGTCGGCCAGGCCCGTCACATCCAGGCCGGCGGCTTCGAGCGTGGCGATGGCGTCGTCTTTGAGCGAGCCCTTCGGCACGGCAATGCGCAGCGGGCGCTTCTGTTGGGAAGCCTCCAGCGCGGCCATTACCTGTTCCAGGTAGAAGGCGAAGCCCGCAGCCGGAACCTCGGCGGCGCCGTACTGGGCAAGCAGGTTGTCGTAGCGGCCGCCGCTTCCCAAGGGCGAGCCCAGGCCGGGCGCATAAGCCTCGAACACCAGGCCGGTGTAGTAGTCGAACGAGCTCATAACCGAGAAGTCGATGAGCAGCTTGCCCTCCAGGCCGGCGGCAACCAGCGCGTCGTACACTTCTTCGAGCTCGCCTACGCCCTTGGCGCAGCCCAGCGGCTCCAGCAGCGCGCGCACCTGGGCCAAGGCCTGCTTGCCGCCGCGCAGGCGGGAAAGCGCGAAGATGGCCTGAGCAATGGCGGGAATCACGTTGCCGGGGTTGGCGAGCGCCGGGTCGGCCAGCTTGAAGTCCTCGGCATCGGCCTGCGCCGTGCCGGCAGCGGCGGCCTCTGCGGCGGCAACCAGTTCGCCCAGGTACACGAAGTTGGAGGTGTGGTAGGCCTGCAGCACCGCGGCCTGCCACTGGTCGGAGGCGTTGGATGCGGCCAGTAGGTCGCGCAGCACGCCGGCCGAGCCCAGGGCGATGGTGAACTCTTCCAGCCCGCATTCGGTAAGGGCGGCGGCGAACAGGCTTACCAGTTCCACATCGGCTTCCCTGCCGGAAGCGCCGATGCACTCGATGCCGCACTGCGTAAGCTCGCGAGCTGCGGCTTCGGCCGTTTTCTCGCGGAAGACGCGCTGAGTGTAGCGAAGGCGCAGCGGCTCTTCGGCGGCGATGCCGCGCGTGGCGCACATGCGGGCGATCTGCATGGTTACGTCGGGGCGCATGGCCAGAAGGTCGCCATGGGAATCGAAGAACTTGAAGGGGGCTTCCGGCACATGGCCGCCCGCTTCCATCACATCGAGCACTTCAAGGGTGGGCGTTTCCACCGGACGATAGCCCTTCGCCGCGAAGCATGCGCGGACGCGCGCCGTAAGGTCTTCGCGCACCAGAGCCTCGTCGCTCATCACATCGCGGAAGCCAACCGGGGTGACGTAGTTCATGTTCCTTCTTTCCTATAGCTCGGCGCATTGGGCGCCGTTGGTTTTTCCTGCAACTCGGCGCATTGGGGCGCCGAGGCTTTCTCTAACGCGGCGCCGGAGCGCCGCCTGTTTCGAACCTTATTATTATGCCCCGTTGCGGCAAGCGCCCCAACGGGAACGGACACGTTTACAGCCTTTTCATGCAGCCGAGGCACTTCGCCTTGTGGGGCTGCGGGGCGCCGGATTCAGCATGCACCCGCGATCCAGCTTGGCAAAACAACCCAACGCACAACCGCTTCAGCGAAGCAGACCAGCGCCAGCCGGCCCACGTTCCGTTGCAATCACTTTACCACAGTAGAGTGCTAAAGCAACAACAACGATATGCTTCACATTTCCGCCATGAGAGGTTCTTCGCAGGGGACCCACCCCCTCCTGCTTGTCAGCGCTTTGTCGCAGCCGCCGCTCCTGATTGCTACAACCTTGTTTCCTTTGCGCCGAAAGGAATGAACACGTTCACTGATAGGCAGGAAACGCGTATAATAAGCAGCAGTTATAAGGAGCCTGAGGGGGCGATTAACATGGGGTTCAAGAACATCCTCGTACCGTATGACAATTCGGTTCACGCAGAAAACGCGCTGAAGGAAGCCATCGGCATGGCCAACGGCGATCCTGAAGCCACCATCCATGTGGTCGAGGTGGCTGCGCCGCCGCAAGACCTGGTGTACAGCAGCATCAACCAAACCGGCTTCGGCATGGGCGTTTCCACCGTTTCCAAGGCCGACTTCGCCACCGTGGTAGAGCAGCGCAACGAAGAAGACGACGAGAAGCTGCAGAAGGACATCGCCGAGCTGGTGAAGGACTTCCCCGGCAGCCTTACCGCGGAAGTGATCTTCGGCATCTACACCATCGAGACCATCATCGACGCGGCGAAGCACTACGAGTGCGACCTTATCGTGATGGGCTCGCGCGGGCTGGGCGCCATCCGCGGCGCAATCGGCAGCGTAAGCTACGGCGTGCTGCGCTCGGCGGACATCCCGGTGCTCGTGGTGAAGTAGTTCAGCGCGCCGTTTTGCGCAAACGTAACGGGCCGGCACCCCGCGCAAGCCCGACAGCACCTGCGCTCGGCAACCTCGCATTCGTCGATATTGCCAGCACCGCAGCAACAAAAATCCCCTTGCAGGATTATCTGCAAGGGGATTTGCTTATCTCTGGGCACTGAAAAAGCGGATTGCCCTCCAAGCAGGGATTGCGCCCTACGCCGCTACCCTATCCCCAACCAGGTTTGGATGGTGGGCATCCAGCCGGTAACGAACACGATTGCGATAAGCACCGGCACGCCGTACTTCACCCACAGGCGCGCCCACTGCGGGAAACGCACACCCGTGCCCTTGTCCACTTCGGCGATGAAGTTGTCCCAGCCCCAGCCGCGCTTGGTGGTGCAGAACATCACGAAGATGAAGCAGCCGATGGGCAGGATGTTGTTGGAAAGGATGAAGTCTTCCAGCGACTGCACGTCGCCGATGCCCGGCACCAGGAAATCGGACCAGATGTTGTAGCCGAACACGCAGGGCAGCGAAAGCAGCGCCAGGATAGGCGCATTGATGGCAACGGCGCGCTTGCGGTTGATGTTCCACTGGTCCATGGAGAATCGCAGGATGGCCTCGAACACGGCGATGACCGAGGAAAGCGCAGCTGCGGCAACGAACAGGAAGAAAAGCGCGCCCCACAGCTGGCCCAACGGCATCTGCTCGAACACCGCCGGCAGGGTAAGGAACACCAGGCTGGGGCCCGCATCGGGGCTGATGCCGTAGGCGAAGCATGCCGGGAAGATGATAAGTCCCGCCATGATGGCAACCAACGCGTCCAACAGGGCGATGTTCACCGCTTCGCCCGTAAGCTTGCGGTCGCGCGTAACGTAGCTGCCGAATATCAACATGGAGCCCACGCCGATGGAGAGCATGAACATGGCCTGGCTCATGGCCGCGTACACGATTTGGGGGAAGCTGGCGTTCGGGTTGCTGAACAGGTTGCCGAAATCGGGCAGAAGGTAGAACGCCAGGCCCTCTTGCCCGCCTTCCAGCGTAAGCGAGTGCACGCACAGAAGGATCATCACCACGAACAGCGATGCCATCATCACCTTGGTTACGCGCTCGACGCCTTTCTGCAGGCCAAGGGCGCAAATGCCGAAGCCGATAACCGCCACCAAGAGCATCCAACCGGTAAGCTCGAACGGGTTGCCGATCATGTTTCCGAACACCATCGAAACATCTTCGGTGCCGTCGAAGGTTCCCGTTGCGGCCTTCACGAAGTAGGCGATGGTCCAGCCGCACACCACGGTGTAGAACATCATGAGCAGATAGCAGCCCACCAGGCCCAGCCACTTGAAGCGATGCCACTTCGACCCGCGGGGCTCCAGCGCGTCGAAGCTGCGCGCCATGGAACGGTAGCTTGCACGGCCCATGGCGAACTCCATCACCAGGATGGGCACGCCCAGCACGATAAGGAAGAAGATGATGAGCAGCACGAACGCCGCGCCGCCGTACTGGCCGGTGATGTAGGGGAAGCGCCAGATGTTGCCCAGGCCGATGGCGCAGCCCGCGCTGATGAGGATGAACCCTAAACGGCTCGAGAACTTTTCGCGTCCTTCGTCGACGATTTCCTTTTCTGCCACGTTACCGTGCTCCTTCAATCGAAATGCAATGCTGGAATGGGCGTTACCCGACTGCCGCTACATACCCAGCCAATAGGTGATCTTCGGCACCCAGCCGGCGACGAACACCACGATGATCAGCAGCGGCACGCCGTAGCGCGTCCAGGCGTACAGGGCCTTGGGGTAGGCCATGCCCTTGCCCTCGTCGGCTTCGGCCAGGAAGTTCTTCCAGCCCCAGCCGGCCTTGCGCGTACAGAACAGCACGAACACCAGGCCACCCAGCACCAGGAAGTTGTTCGAAACCATGAAGTCTTCCAGCGACTGGATGTCGCCGATGCCGGGGATGGTTACGCCCGAGAGCACCGAGAATCCCAAAACGCACGGCATGGAGATGATGATGAGCAGCGGCACGTTGATGGCCACCGCGCGCTTGCGGGTGATGTCCCACTGGTCCATGGAGAAGCGCAGGATGTTCTCGAACACGGCGATCACCGTGGAAAGGGCCGCAAACGCCATGCACAGGAAGAAGACCACGCCCCACATCTGCCCCAGCGGCATCTGCTGGAACACGGCGGGAAGGGTAAGGAACACCAGGTTGGGGCCGGAAGTGGGGCTTACGCCATAGGCGAAGCACGCCGGGAAGATGATAAGGCCCGCCATGATGGCCACGATGGTGTCCATGCCGGCGATCTGCACCGCTTCGCCCATGAGCTTGTGGTCGCGCGCCATATAGCTGCCGAAGATAGACATAGAGCCGCACCCGATGGAAAGCATGAAGAACGCTTGGCTCATAGCCGCGTACACGATCTCGGCGAAGCTGGCATCGGGGTTGTTGAACAGGTTGTCGAAGTTCGGCAGCAGGTAGAACGCAAGGCCTTCCTGCCCTCCTTCAAGCAGGCACGAATGCACGCACAGGATGGCCATCAGCACGAACAGCGCCGCCATCATCACCTTGGTTATGCGCTCGACGCCCTTCTGCACGCCCAGCGCGCAGATACCGAAACCGAGCAGGGTAACCAGCAGCATCCAGCCCGTCATTTCCAGCGGGTCGCCGATCATCGAGCTGAACACCGCCGACAGGTCCACGCTTTCGCTGTTGAACGTGCCCGCCGCCATCTTGAACAGGTAGGCCACCATCCAGCCGCACACGCTGGTGTAGAACGCCATAAGGATGTAGTTGCCCGCGATGGAGAACCACTTGAACCAGTGCCACTTGGTGCCGCGCGGCTCAAGCGCGTCGAAGCTGCGGGCAGTGGAACGGTAGCTGGCGCGGCCCACGGCGAATTCCATCACCAGCACCGGCAAGCCCAGAAGCACCAAGAACAGGATGATGAGCAGCACGAACGCCGCGCCGCCGTACTGGCCGGTGATGTAGGGGAAGCGCCAGATGTTGCCCAGGCCGATGGCGCAGCCCGCGCTGATGAGCAGGAAGCCCAAACGGGTGGAAAAGCCCTCGCGGCCCTTGCCGTCTACGGAGC
>CAVDWN010000043.1:0-8992 GCA_963612535.1 Sphaerochaetaceae bacterium | reverse complement strand
GGAGCCACGGCTCCTCTTTTCTTATCGCTTATTTGCTAGTTCCTGTTGTCGGCCAGGTAGAACAGGGCCAGGGTGCCGGGGCCGGAATGGGCGCCGATTACCGGGTCGATGTAGTTGACCAGGTACTGCGTTTCGCCGAAGCGCTCGGTGATGAGCTTCTGCAGGTACTCGGCATCTTCGATGCAGTCGCCGTGCGAGATGCCGATAACCTGGTTGGCTACCGCAGGGTTGGCGGTTTTCTCCATATGGTCCACCAAAGCCTGGATGCTCTTCTTGCGGCCGCGCGCCTTTTCCATGGGGATAAGGTGCCCCTCGTCATCGACGTGCAGCACGGGCTTGATCTTCAGCAGCTGGCCGGCGAATGCCGCCGTGCGGGAAACGCGTCCGCCGCGGTACAGGAACATCAGGTCGTCTACCGTGAACCAATGGGCGAGCTTCAAGCGATTGCTGCGCACCCACTCGGCCACCTCTTCAAGGGTTTTGCCTTCTTGCTTCAGCTTGCAGGCATGGTAGATAAGAAGCCCTTCGCCAAGCGATGCCGCAAGCGTGTCCACGCATTCGAAGGTGCGCTCGGGGAAGCGCTCGCGCAGGCCGGTTGCCAGCGTTGCCATACCCTCGTAGGTGCCCGAAAGCCCGCTGGAAAAGCCCAGGTAGAGCACATCGTTTCCTGCTTCGAGGATCTGGGTGAACAGCTCTTCGGATTTGGCGAGGTTGGGCAGGGAAGTGGTGATGACCTTGCCTTCGCGCATCATGGTGTAGAACTGCTTGAGGTCGGTAACCTGCCCTTTCAGGTAGCTTTGGCGTTGCTCGCCGTCCACCATGAAGGTAAGGGGCAGGATCTCCAGGCCGAACTCGTCGATAAGCGCCTCGGAAAGATTGCAGGAAGAATCGGTAACGATCTGATAGGGCATAAGGCCCCCTTCTTTGAGAAGTTGAATGCGGCTCAAAGCGTACCATACCGAGCGGATTTTCCACAGGGAAGGGTATTGCGGGGAGTACGAGCGTGCAGCTGTAGTCGCTGTTCGGGGCTTGCCTATATATTCCGGCTGAGAAAAGAGGAAGGAGCCGCAGGGGATTGCGACTCCTTCCTTGTTGGGGAGAGGTGCTGTAGGGGTTAAGCACCATGGGGATGGGTTGGAGTGGCGCTATTCAGCCTTGGGCTCTTTGAGCTCGGTAGCCTCTTGCTGCTTCAGATGGAACTTCTTGCCGCGGCTGCGGGCGCACATCGAAACGCCGCCGCCCAGGGCAATCAGCGCGATGACGTTGGGCAGAACCATCAGCTGGTTGAACATGTCTGCCAGCTCCCACACCAGGTCGTTGGAGAGCATGCAGCCGGTGAAGATGAAGCACAGTGCGATAACGCTGAACACGGGTACGGCCTTCTTGCCGAACAGGTAGCTCACGTTGATCTTGGCGAACAGGTTCCAGCTCAAAATGGTGCTGAAGGCGAAGAACAGCAGGCAGATTGCCACGAATGCGTTGCCGCCGAATTCGCCGAACACGCTGCCGAAGGCGAGCTGTGCCATGTTGGTCTTGTCGATGCCGTCGTAGAGGCCCTGTGCCAGCTGGCCGTCGCCGGTGTAGAGCACGGTGATGGTAACCAGCGCGGTGATGGTAACAACCACGAAGGTGTCCACGAACACGGCGATGATGGCCAGAACGCCCTGCTCGTGGGGGTTCTTAACGTTGGCCATGGCATGTGCGTGCGGGGTGGAGCCCATGCCGGCCTCGTTGGAGAACAGGCCGCGCTTGGCGCCCTGCGAAAGGGCTGCGATAAGGCCGAAGGTCACGCCGCCGATCTCTGCGTTGGGGTTGAAGGCGCACTGGAAGATAAGCGCGAAGCCATCGCCCACATGTGCAGCGTTCGCAACAAGCACCACGATGCCGCCGATGAGGTAGATGATGGCCATGAAGGGAACAACCTTCTCGGTCACAGATGCCAAGCGGGAAACGCCGCCCAGGAAGATGAAGCCGGCGAACATCACGATGAGGATGCCCACTACCCAGGTGGGGATGCCGAATGCGGTGTTCATCGTGGAAGCGATGGAGTTGGACTGAACCATGCAGCCCATGAAGCCGAGAGCCAGGATGATGGCCACGGCGAAGAAGCCGGCCAAGAAGGTGCCGAACTTGCCCTTGAATGCGGTCTTGATGTAGTACACCGGGCCGCCGTGCACGGTGCCGTCCTCGTCGATGCGACGGGTCTTCTGCGCCAGAACAGCCTCGGCGTAGTTGGTGGCCATGCCCAGGAAGGCGATAACCCACATCCAGAAGATGGCGCCCGGGCCGCCGATGAGGATAGCGCCGCAAGCGCCTACGATGTTGCCGGTGCCAACCTGCGCGGCGATTGCCGTGGCAACGGCCTGGAACGAGCTCATGCCGCTTTCATGCTTCTTGCCGTTCAGCGAGAAGCCGCCGAACATGCCCTTCAGGCCTTCAAGGAAGCAGCGCACCTGCACGAAACGCGTGCGAATGGTGAAGTAAAGGCCGCAGCCGATAAGCAGGATGATCAACACATAGTTGGAAAGGTACGTGTTGATGGTTTGGACGATGAGCAGTAGTTCATCCACGTTAGGTAACCTCCTAGGGTTGCTCTTCGAGAAAACCCTAGGGAACCTTCAAATGTGAAAACAAGGGGCGGGGGTACCCGTCTCTGTCCTTTTGCCTGAGAGATTGAGCTTCCGAGTGCTCCTGGGGAAGGAGCGCGATTCGGAGCCTTGCACCGTCGGCATCTCATTTAAGAGATTCTCCAGAGTTTTCTCCACCCTCGGTCCCGTTGCGGTTCCAAGGGCTTCATCGAATATGTAACGGCGGCTACTATACGCTCCATGCAGATGGAGTGCAACAAGAAGTTTTCGAAATCGTGGACGAACGGTGTCGAATGTGTTTCAGGCTTGTTTCGGGCTGCGGTTTGTGACTTAAGGATTACAACGCATAGAACCCGATGGCGCCCCATAACAGGGCGAACAGCGCCCCGGCGATTACATCTTTCGGGAAGTGCACGCCCGTAACCACGCGGATGCCGGCGAGCAGCACCCCCAGCACCAAGATCGCTGGGCCTGCCCAGGCAATCGGGCAGCATGCGGCGAAGGCCACGCCGATGACGAAGATGGAGAACACGTGCCTGCTGGGAAACGACTTGCCCTTGGTGCTCTTCGGCATAACGGGCGGCAGGTCGAACACCTCGTAGGGGCGGGGTGCGTTCACAGCCTTCCTGAAAACGCTGAGCAGGGCAAACCCGAGTGCGGGAACAAGCACGGCCTTCAGCAGAAGAGCGGTTTGGTGCTCGTTGGCAAAGCCCGAGGCGCAGGAGGTGAACACGAGCCAGCATATAAGCGAAGGGTACGCCAGGTAGATGGCATAGGTGATGGTTTTGTTGGCGGCGATTGTAGCCTTGGCCAGGCACGGCCGCACGCGCAGGGCGTCGGTCATGCTCTCGTAGGTTTGCCTTTGCACGGTGCCCCTCCTTCCTGTTTCGCTGAACCATTGTAGCGTTGCAGCACGGGTTGGTCGGTGGGTTGGGCTTTGCGGGAGGGTTCGTTGGAAGTCTTTCTGGCCCGGCGGCGATCGGGGCACCTTGGTGGGTTGAGGGCGGGCCTGCGGTACCGTACCATGGGCGCAACGAGAGGAGCCCCTTTGACGAACGCCGGCCCATACAAGCTGTTGGACAAGTTGCAACAGCAACAGCGCCTTTCCCTTTCGGAATGGGTGGCGCTGATAGAGGGCCGTACCCCAAAGCTTGCAGCGGATCTTTCGCGGCGCGCCCGCGCCGTGGCCGACGAGCGCTACGGCAAGGACATCTTCACCCGTGGGCTCATCGAGTTCACCAACTACTGCAAGAACGACTGTCTCTACTGCGGCATCAGGCGCAGCAATGCCCGTGCGAACCGCTACCGCCTTGGCGAAGAAGAGATTCTGAAGTGCTGCGAGCAGGGCTACGAGCTGGGTTTTCGTACCTTTGTGCTCCAGGGCGGGGAAGACCCGTTCTTCAACGACGATCGAATGGTTGGCATCGTTTCCGCCATTGCGGAGCGCTACCCCGATTGCGCCATAACCCTTTCCTTGGGCGAGCGCTCGCGTGAATCGTACCAGCGCCTGTTCGATGCCGGTGCCACCCGTTATCTGCTTCGGCACGAAACGGCAGATGCCGCCCACTACGCTACCCTTCATCCTGAGGGCATGTCCCTAGAGGCGCGCAAACGCTGCCTCTATGCCTTGCGGGAAATCGGCTACCAGGTGGGCGCCGGGTTCATGGTGGGATCGCCCGGCCAAACAGCCCATTGCCTGGCGAAGGACATGGTGTTTTTGGAAGAGCTTAAGCCGCATATGGTGGGCATCGGCCCGTTCGTTCCGCACAAGGACACGCCTTTTGCCGGCGAGCCCCAGGGGTCGTTGGAACTTTCCCTGTTCATGCTTTCCTGCCTGCGTTTGATGTTGCCCGATACACTGCTGCCCGCTACCACAGCCCTGGGAACCATTGCGCCCGATGGGCGCGAGCAGGGTGTCCTTGCCGGCGCGAACGTGGTGATGCCGAACCTTTCGCCCGTGGCGCATCGCAAGGACTACAGCCTGTACGACAACAAGATCTGCACCGGCGAAGAGGCCGCCGAGTGCCGGTGGTGCCTGCATGCGCGCATGGAATCCATCGGCTACCACATTGTGGAGAGCCGCGGCGATTCGTTGGTGCCGGTGCAGCGAACGCGAGCCTAGGCAAACGCAGATTGATTCCGCCGCTCCGCTTGTCGCTGGCTGCTGCAAGCAAGCCGCTCATGCGGTCTTGACCAGCGTTCTTGGGCTATGAGCTAATGTTCGGCGCGACCCCCGCGCAGACGGAGCGGTCGCTCTTATTCCTGCAAGCGCTCAACTGCGCAGTCGATGAAGTGGCGCGTTGCCGGGGCGCAGGTTTTCAGCGACGGCACGGCGATGCCGAACAATATGCTCTCTGCCGGTTCCACGGGCACCAAGGCCACGTCGAAGGCGTATTTCTGCACGGCCAAGCTGTTGATGATGGTCATGCCCATTCCCGCTTCGATCATCCCCAGGGTTGCCACGGTTTCTATGGTCTCGTAGGCAATGTGGGGGTTCAGCTTGTGGCGCGCCAGAACGCCCAACGTGTCCACGTCTTGGCCCTTGCCGGGCATGATGAACGCCTCGTTGCTGCAGTTCTCGATGGGATAGCTTTTGCGCTTTGCGAAGGGGTGGCTTTTGGGCAGGGCGGCAACCATGGGGTCGCGCGCCAGGGGGATCCAGTCGTAGGAAAGGGATGGCTCGTAGCTCATGAAGCCCAGGTCAACTTCCTTGCTGCCCATCCATTCGTTGATTTCCTGGTGGATCCCCTCCATAATGCGCACCTCGATGGCAGGGTACTGCTCATGGAACGCCTTGATCACGCCGGGCAGCCAGTGGGCGGCCACGCTGGGGTACGAGCCGATGGTAACCTGGCCGGTGGAAAGCCCCTTTATCTCGGATCCCATCTGCAGCAGGCGGTCTTCTTCCTGCACCGCGGCGCGGGCAACGGGAAGGATGCGCGCTCCTTCCTTGGTGGGGGCAACGCCGTGCGACCCGCGCTCCAGCACGGGAAAGCCCAGGTCACGTTCGAGCGCGCTGATAAGCTGGCTCACGCCCGAAGGGGTGTAGTCCAACGCTTTGGCGGCGCGGGAAAGGCTTCCTTGGTCTACAGCCTGGATGAATGCGCGGTAGCGTGAGGTGTCCATCGGTCTCCTTTAAGCAACACTTAACACCGCTATAATAAATTACTGTTTTACTGATTGGAACCAGGACGGTATAAATAACCCAACACGTTACTGGGCGCGGCCATGGGGCAACACGGGGCTTTCGTGCATGGCCTGTCTGGTTCAGGATGATACAGGGTAAGAGCTACGTCATCTGTTTGCGTATCCCCGTCGCTTGCATGCGGCGGGGATTTTTCTTTTGCAACGTGCGCGCTGCTTTCTTGGGTATGCGGCGCAGGCTATACTTATATCCACTGTGCAAACAACCGCTTTATAGCTTTCATGGTAAGGAAGTGCCTTATGGATTGCCGTTCCCTGTACGACCTTTGGTGCAAGAAGGTAACCGACCCCGAGCTTTGCGCCGACCTGCGCGCAATGGGGGAATCGGGAAACGAGGAAGCCATCGAAGATGCCTTCTACCGTAACCTCGAATTCGGAACGGCCGGCTTGCGCGGCGTGCTGGGAGCTGGCACCAACCGCATGAACATCCACACGGTGGGGCAGGCCACCCAGGGCGTTGCCGACTACATCAACTCCCAGAAAGGCGAAGGCGAACCCGGAACCGTTGCCATCTGCTACGACTCGCGCATCAACTCCGAGCTGTTCGCCCATACTGCAGCCAGCGTGCTGGCGGCCAACGGCATCAAGTCGTACGTGTATCCGCGTCTTCAGCCCACGCCGGCGCTTTCCTTCGCAACGCGTTACCTGGGTTGCGCCATCGGCATCAACGTCACGGCAAGCCATAACCCGGCGAAGTACAACGGCTACAAGGTGTACGGCCCCGACGGCTGCCAGATAGCATCCAGCATCGCCGACGCCATCACCGAGGCTATTTCTGGCGTTGATATGTTCGACGATGTGAAAACCATGCCATTTGATCAGGCCGAAAAGGCCGGTCTTGCCAACTTCATCGACGAAGACGTGCTCGACGCCTTCCTGGATGCGGTGTACGAGCAGCATGTCGAACAGGAAGAGACCGACCTTCGCGTGGTGTACACCCCGCTGAACGGCACGGGCCTGGAATGCGTCACGCGCATCCTGAAGCGCATCGGCGTTGCCGACGTGCATGTGGTGCCGGAACAGGAAAAGCCCGACGGCAACTTCCCCACCTGCCCGTATCCCAATCCCGAGATCCGCGAGGCACTGGAGTGCGGCATAGCGCTGTGCGAGCAGGTGCACCCCGACCTGCTGCTTGCCACCGACCCCGATTGCGACCGCGTTGGCACCGCAGTGAAGGACGGTGACGATTACCAGCTGCTTTCCGGCAACGAGATCGGCGTTCTGCTGCTCGACTTCGTTTGCCGCATGCGCAAGGCCAACGGCACCCTGCCGGAAGCCCCGGTAGCCGTTACCACCATCGTTTCCACCAGCTTGGCCGATGCCGTTGCCGCAAAGTACGGGGTTGAAATGCGCCGCGTGCTTACCGGCTTCAAGTACATCGGCGGCGTTATCGCCGAGCTTGAGCAGGCGGGCGCCCCCGAGCGTTTCGTGTTCGGCTTCGAGGAAAGCTACGGCTACCTTGCCGGCACCCACGCGCGCGACAAGGACGCCGTGGTTGCCTCCATGCTCATCTGCCAGATGGCGCGCTACTATCGCACGCAGGGCAAGAACCTGTACCAGGCCATGCAGGATATCTACCGTGAGTTCGGCTTCCATCACAACCGCACGCTCTCCTTCGCGTTCGAGGGTGCGGCGGGGGCGCAGGCCATGGCGAACATCATGGCCGGGTTCCGCGAAAGCCAGCCTGCCGAAATCGCCGGGCTGAAGGTGCTGGGCTTCCTCGACTACCAGCAGGGGGTGGGCGGCCTTCCTTCTGCGAACGTGCTTCAGTTCGACTTGGAAAAGGGCAACAAGGTTATCGTGCGCCCCAGCGGCACCGAGCCCAAGGTGAAGGTGTACCTGTTCACGGTGGGCTCCAGCGCAGAAGAGGCAGTTGCCACGGGCGATGCGCTTGCCAAGCAGATGTCTGGCTACATGGAATAGGGGCGCCCGCGTGCCAGATAAGAAGAAATACTCCCTTATCAGCGTAGATGTAGCGCCCGACGAAGAGGTGCTGCGCGTAGACGCATTGGGTGTCCATGAGCAAACTGCGCCCCAGGGTGCCTCGGCTGCGGCGTCTGCCGACGCTTCCCAAGGCCAGGGCAGTTCTAGTACGGCTGGCGGCGGGCACCCTGGCGCATATGCAACGGCGCCCAATCAGCAAGCTGAAGCTGCTCCGGCCGCCAGCGGCGACGGGAATACCGCCGACGAGGTTGCCGGGAAGGAAGTTTCGGCGCGCCCCGATTCGAGCGATTCCTACCAGGCCACTGAGGAAGACCTGCAGGGGCCGGTTCCCATGGCCGGGTTGCAGAAGGCCATCATCGCGGTGGTTGTGCTGTGCCTGGTCGGGTTTGCCGTGTACTTCGGGTTTACCCACTAGGTCTGCGTAGGGAGGGTGCGAAGTGCTTGAATCTGCCGAGACGAAACAAGGCAAAAGGGGCTTGAAGTGGCTCATCGCCCTGGTTGTGGTGATGGTTGTGCTTGCCGTATGCCTGATGGTTGCGTTCGCCTTCAACTCCTCCCGGGAAATGCATTCTTTCGCCGCCCAGGACGACACCGAGGCCATCGAGGCATCGAAGAGCAGCAAGCCGCAGGTAACGAACGCCTCTACCCAGGTAACCAACCTCATCGGCCTGATGGGGCTATCGGGCGATGCTGCCATTACGAAGATCGGCCACGGCGCTGCTGTGCAAGACGAAGCGCCCATGACATCGGTCGGCTTCAGCAAAGAGATAACGGTGCTGCTTGCCGATGAAAAGGGCGATTCCCTTTCTGGAACGCCCACGGTAACGCTGGGCCTGGATTCGGATGGCAACGTGGTGGCCGCCTCGTATTCCGCCCCCACTTCGCTGCTCGGCTACGGCAACATCGCGTTTGCCGATGCGGTTCAGAAGTTCCATATCGTGGAGAACATCCTGGCCAAGGCGGGGCTTACCACGGTAACCAAGGGCAGCGTAGAGCTCCCCGACAAAAGCGAGTACTCATCGTACGGGCCCGACCGTAAGACCCTTACCAGCGAAACGTACACCTTCAACGGCTCTGCCGAGATGAGCGGAACGGCCTATTCTTGGACGGCTACCTTGGATTACGACTATACGGAAGCCAACAAGAAGGGTGACCTGGCCTACACGGTGAAGAAGATCGCCGTTTCCGTTATGCGTTCTTAGGGAGGCGCCGAACCATTCCGCCAGCCCTGCGCACACGCGGCGGCACGCGGAAGG
>CAVDWN010000042.1:0-9011 GCA_963612535.1 Sphaerochaetaceae bacterium | reverse complement strand
TTACCTGCTGCGCCGCATCGCCGACATATTCCATTGTTTTCAATAGAGAATAATACGCTTCGTCGGGCGAGCCGTAGGTCTTCATCCTGGGTGAATGGATATAGGAAACGGTGGGCTCATACCCCAGGGAGGAAGCGATGCCGAACACGAACAGCGCATCGTTGTGGCGTTCGAGATTCAGCCCCATCGCCTTGGCAACCCGTTCGTCCACCCGCGGGGAAACACCGGTGCCGGCCGTCACGCACACGCGCTTGCGCGCCGCAGCGGAAAGCTTGCGGATGGAATCCTCAAGGTCGTGCGTGATGATGGAGCGCGATGCCAGGGCAACGTCTACCGTACCTTCGCCCAAGCCGAACTGCGCCCAATCGTCTTCCCAGCTCATCTGCAGGGGACAAACCGTACCCGCAGGCACCTCAAGCGCGCCCTGCCCTGCCGGTTCCATCACCGGCACTCCGCAGGCTGCGGCATTTTCCCGCACACGTTCCAGCATGCCCTCGCTGAAATCGGCCGCAACAACCCCATGCCCGCCTTTCGCCAACGGAACAGCAAGCGATCCGGTGCCGCAGCCCATATCCAGCACCGACTCGCCGCCAACAAGCTGCATCTTCTGGATAAACGAGCGAACATAATCGTTGGGGGCATCGTGGAAGGAATACGTGCGTGCACGCTTGTCCCAATGGGCTTGCGCATCGGGCTTATGGCGCACCGCATCGAGCTTGCGCCATTCCTCGGCTAAATCCAGCATTCGCACTCCTTGAACACCAATGTAATCAGCCTCCATTGTAGGCCGCTGAACGCCCAATAACTGCCGCACCTTGCCGCGAAGGCGCAAACCAACCGGAACCAGGAGCAAGCGACAGCACTCGCGTGCACCCGGGCAAAACCGCACAACCAAGAACAAAGCGGCCGCCCTCGCCATCCGTCCCAAAAGCAACGGAAGCGGCGAAGACGGCCACCCCCAACAAGCCGAGCCAGGCCCGCAGCAGCTAGTAGGCGCTACTCGCTTTTCTCCTTGAATTTCGGGTCGTTGGCCAAGGCATCCAAGCGGGCGGTAAGCACCTCTTCCACCTCGTAGGAGAAGGGTACCAGGGGCTCGTCGATGTACACCGTGCGGATATAGCTTCCGCATTCGTCGCACAGCGCCAAACGATGTGCGTCGTCTCCCTCGATGTTGAAGAAGTGCAAGTGGCCCTGGTTCTTCGTACCGCAGCGCGCGCAGCGCACGCGCTCGAACTCCCAGTCGGTGCCGCACTGCATGCAGTACAGCGTGCGTCCGCGGCCCTCGGTGGGGCTGTCGGCGCCGCCAACACGCGCCAAGGCAGGCGCGCTGCCGCAAACCGGGCAGCGCAGCGGATGATGCCCGTCGCAGTCGCATCTCTTCTGTTCCTTGGCAACCTTCTTCGCTACCGGCTCAAGGTCAACGCGCAGGGCAAGCAGGGCGCAAAGCACTGCCAAGCGGGCAATATCTTCAGATAACCCCCGCTCAAGCGCCTTTGCCAGCAAGCCGCCCAAGAACGCATCGGCATCACCGGCGGCAGCTTCCATATCGGCACGATCGACCAGGCCCAGGAAGTCGACTTCAGCAAAAGCCTTGGCGTCTTCGGCGGAAAGCACCCCCGACCCAACCATGTAATTGCGGATCCCGGCGCAAACCGCGCAGAAACGATCGCGCTTGATCTTAGGGGGCGCCATGCGGAATGCAGGGGTGTTGGCATCCCAAGCTGCTGCCAGGGCATCCGCACTCGGAACCGTATAGGACTTAACCGCAGCAGAAGGGCTATCGGCCCAACGCTCCATTTCCCCCCACAATCCGCGGAAGTACTCAAGGCGCTTGGCATCGGCCGCATCAAGCGAGCCCTTGTAGGAGTCTATAACCCTATCGATGAATCTCAGATTCACGTTGCACACTCCTTTGGAAGAGATTTGCTAGGTTCAATATATTTGCTAGGTTCAATAAGTTGGTTGTACCGCTAACGGCCGGCGTTTCGCCCGTTCATCGGCAAAACGCCCCAACCGCACATGAAACGGCAGGGCCGCCACGCCAAGCGCAGCGGCCCTGTGCAGAAGGCACGCAGTTGAAGAAGCTATTTCTTCACCACGTTCGTGCCCTCATCGAGTTCCTTGCGTGCCCAATGGCCCCAATGGTACAGGCCGTCGGACTCGGAGATCATGCCGTCCTTCCACATTACCTTCCACATGCCGCGGTACGGCTGGAAGATGCCGGCGCCCAGGAAGATATGGGCACAGGCGAAGATGGCCATGATCAGGAAGAAGATGTCGTGCAGCAGCAACAGGATGCCATGTGCGCCGCCCAGGCTGATAACCGTTTCGCCCAGCAGCAGCAACACGCCGGTGATGGCCATGATGATGCCGGAGATCCACAGCATGCCGTCTGCGAAACGCTGGCCGGACTTCTGCTCGTCCTGGTCGGGCATGTGGATCTTCTTGGCCCTGAACAGGTACGGCACGAACAGCTTCATCCAAAGCTTGTCGTCTTCCGTCCATTTGCACACGTTGTTGTGCCAGATGTGCTTCACGCCGGCAGGTGCCGCGATTGCGCTGATGATGGGAACCAGCACGAACACCACGCCGATAACGCGGTGGCTCATGTGCATGCCGAAGGCAACGCCGGATCCAACGAGCTGCGTCAGCGGCGGGATGAACACGAAGCAGCCGGAAACCATAAGCCAAAGGCAGCAGATAACCGTGATGCCATGCGTCCAGCGAGCCTGCTTGGAATGGCGCTTGATGTAGCGCTCAGAGCTCTTGCGCTCCTTCAGGAACGCTTCGTTCTTGGCGCGGGTAGCCTCGTCTACTTGGATGGGCTTACTCATGGGAAGCCTCCTCTCCCCTAACGGCTTCAGCGAAGGAGCGGTCGTCCTGCGGGTCGCCCACCTTCACCACTTCGCCGGTATCCATGGAAAGCGTGTCCTTGGTTTCCTCGTTGTACACCAGCTTGTCGCGCTTGTAGCCGGCGGCAAGGCCGAACATCGCGGCCAGGCCGAGCACGGTAGCGCCCATGCCCACGCCGGCAACCGGCTTGATGATCTCGGAAAGCGTGGCAACGGGGCTGATGGCAGGGTTTTCCACCTGGCCGTGCTGCTCGATGCCGTACTTCAGCACCTGGATAACGTGCAGGCCGTCCATCTCGTCTTCGCCGTACACTACCGCCTTCTCGTAGCCATGCTCGTGCAGCCACTCAACGCGGGCCTTGGCGGCCTTCAGCATCTCGTCGCGCTCGCCGAACTGCAGCGCATTGGGCTGGCACGTGGCAACGCAGGCGGGCTCCATGCCGTTCTGGATGCGGTCCACGCAGCCCGAGCACTTGTTGATGGTGCCCTTTTCGCCATGATAGCGCGGCACATCGTAGGGGCATGCGGTGGAGCAGCGCTGGCAGCCGATGCACTTGGACTCGTCGAACGTGGTCATGCCCGTTTCCTCGTCCTTGTACAGGGCGCCGGAAGGGCACATGGAAACGCAGGCGGCGTTGGTGCAATGCTGGCAGGCGCGGCGCCCGAACGCCCACTCGATGCCCTTCTGGGAATCGGCGTTGCGCTCATCGAAGGTGATGATCAGGCGCGTGTCGTCGTTGATGTCGGGGGGATTCTGATAGGTACCCGTGAACGACCCGGCGCAAGCGTTCAGCTCCGTGGGCGAAGGCAGGTTGTTCCAGCATTTGCAGGCAACCTGGCAGCCCTTGCACGCGGTGCACTTGGAGGAATCGAAGAAAATTGCCATATCACTCATCGTCTACCTCCTCCTTTACGCTTTCTCGATGTTCACAAGGAACGCTTTGTACTCGGGGATGAAGCTGTTCGGGTCGCCGACGTTGGGCGTAAGGTCGTTGACCATGCTGTCGTCGGTGCCGAACACGCCTGCCCATCCGTAATGATGGGTCATGCCCACCAGATGGCGAGTCTCGCCGTTCACCTTCAAGGGCTTCACGCGCTTGGTAACCACTGCGGGGATCTTCACCGAGCCGCGGTTGTTCCACACATGAACCTTCTCACCGGACTTGATGCCCTTTTCCGCTGCCAGCTCTTCGGAGATCTCCACGAACTGGGTAGGCATCGACTCGATGAGCGCCGGGCACATACGGGTCTGGCCGCCGGTCTGCCAATGCTCGGTTACCGAATAGGTGGTTGCCACATAGGGGAACTCCTTGAAGTCGGCATGGGCGGTGCTCTTGTTGTTGGCGAACTTGATGCAGGGGTTGTTCAGGCTGCCGTTCATGATGTTCTTTTCCAGCGGGCTCTCGAAGGGCTCGTAGTGCTCGGGCATGGGGGCGTCCACCATGCCGTAGCTGATAAGGCGGGCGTTCTGCTCCCAGGTCATGAAGAAGGCGTTGTTGTTGGGCTCGACAGGCTTGTCGTTCTTCACGGCAACGAAGTCGGCGTTGTCGTTGAGCGTCCACTTGCCGTTCTCCCACTTGCACAGGGTGCGCTTTTCGTTCCAGGGCTGGCCCTTGGTGTCGGCCGAAGCGCGGTTGTACAGGATGCGGCGGTTGTTGGGCCATGCGAAGCTCCACTTGGGGTACAGGCCAAGGCCCGTGGGGTCGGACTTGTCGCGGCCTGCGCAAGGCTGCTCGGCTGCATCGAGCGGAGCGGCGTTGTTGTTCCAGAAGCCGGAGTATACCCACATGCCGCACGCGGTGGAGCCGTCGGCGGCCAGCTCGGAGTAGCCCTTCAGAAGGTCGGTTTTCGGGGCGGCCGTGGTGGTGTTGCACTCGGTGCCCGCAACGCGGTAGCCGTTCAGCGCCCACGCAACCGGACGCGGGTCGATCTTGCCGTCAACGTAGTAGTCCCACTTGGTGTTCAAGATGGGGTCGGGGTTGGCGCCGCCCTCCTTCTTGTACAGGTCCACGATAGCGGTCCAGATAAGATCGCACATCTCGTAGTCGGGTTTGGCCTGGTCCCACGGCTCGCAAGCCTGGAAGCGGTACTGCACCCAACGGCCGGAGTTCAAGATCATGCCGGGCTTCTCGTAGATAAGGGCGCAAGGCAGGTAGAACACCGTGGTGTTCACTTCCTCGGGCTTCATGTCCGGGGCTTTCCAGAACGTGGCAGACTCGGTAGGCACCTGGTCGGCCACCACCAGCCAATCGAGCTTGGCCATGGAGCGGCGCACGAAGCCGGCGTTCGGGGCGCTGTGGCACGGGTTCATGCCCCAGTTGAAGTAGCCCTTCATGATGCCCTGGTCCATCAGCTCGAAGGTGTTGATGTGCGTGAAGTTGGTAGCGCCCTTGCCAGAGGGAACCTTCGGCCACCAGTCGAAGCCGTAGTCGTTTTCAACCGTGGCATGCTCGCCGAACCATTCCTTCAATGCGGAGACCATGAACTTGGGCTTGTTGGTGTAGTAGCCGGCAGAATAGGTCTGCGATTCCAGCCATTTGCGCAGCGTGGAGCGATCGGTGGTGTTCGCCCACTTCAGGTAGCCCGGCTGCTCATCAACCATCATGGCCATGTCGGTTGCGCCCTGAACGTTGGGCTCGCCGCGCAGGGCGTTCACGCCGCCGCCCGGCACGCCGATGTTGTTCAGCAGAAGCTGCAGGATGGACATGGCACGGGTGTTCTGGCCACCGTAGCTGTGCTGGGTCTGCCCCAGCGCGTACAGGATGGTGCCCGATTTTCCTGGAGCGCCCGACTCGGCATAGGTCTTGTACACCAGCTCGAGCGTTTCGGCGTCCATGCCGCAGATGCTGCACACGGTGTCGATGTCGTAGCGCTCGTAGTGCTTCTTGAACTGCTGGTACACGCACATCGGGTCCTGCAGCGTTGCGTCCTTCTTGGGCTTGGTGAAGGTGGGCGGCGTGAACTCGGGAACGCCTTCCTTCTTCACCCAAGCGTAATCGCCCGTCTCGGACGTGTCCCACTGCTCTTCCGATTCGGTCTGGTAGTGCCAGGAATGCACGTCGTAGGTCTTGGTTTCCTCGTCCCAACCGCTGAAGTGGCCGCTCTTGGTGTCGAAGCCGAATTCCGGATCGAGCAGGTACGATGCGTTGGTGTAGTTGATGAGGTACTCGAAGTTGTAGTTGTCGGGGTTCTTGCCGGTAGCGGTGTACTCGGCCAGGCCCGGCTCGATGAGGTTCTCGATGATGTAGTGGTACATGCCGCCGTAGAACGCGATGTCCGTGCCGCTGCGGATGGGACAGTAGATGTCTGCCTGCTCGGCCGTACGGGTGTAGCGGGGGTCGACCACGATCCACTTGGCACCCTTGTCGTGGGCACGATGCAGATGCAGCGAAGAAGTGGGATGGCTCTCGCAGCTGTTAGAGCCGCAATGAAGGATGTAGTCGGCGTTGGCCATGTCCGACCAATGGCTGGTCATAGAGCCGCGGCCGAAAGTGGGAGCCAGGCCCACTACCGTGGAGCTGTGGCACACACGAGCCTGATTGTCGATGGCCACCACGCCCA
This sequence comes from Sphaerochaetaceae bacterium, assembly GCA_963612535.1. Classification (GTDB taxonomy): domain Bacteria; phylum Actinomycetota; class Coriobacteriia; order Coriobacteriales; family Eggerthellaceae; genus Anaerotardibacter. Next base: position 2,598 of record CAVDWN010000042.1, on the reverse strand, counting down.
AGGAGCGCATCATCTTCAGGATAAGGTACTGCTCCTCGGAGTTTTCCTGACTGCCACCCAAGCTGGCGATGGCAGGCGTGTAGTTCACGGTAAGGCCGTCTTCGTTGGTTTCCACGAAGGTCTGGTCGCGGGTGTCCTTAACCTTGCGGGCGATTTCCTGGATGATCTGATCCCAGGAAACCTCTTCCCAGTCCTTGGCGCCGGGGCGGCGGATCATGGGACGGGTTGCCCTATCGGGGTTCTTGATAACCTCGCGCGTTTCAGGATCCACCACGTTACGCAGCTGGAACATGGTTGCGCCCTTAGGGCACAGACCGCCCTCGTTGATGGGATGGTCAGGATCGCCTTCCAGGTTGATGAGCTCGCCATCGCGCGAAGAGCACAAGCTGCCGCAACCGCCAGCGCAGTAGCAGCAGATGTTGGTGTATTCCTCTGTGTTGACGAGCTTCCAATCCGGAGAGGACTCCACGGCCAATGCCGGCGCGGGAGACATAAGCTCATAGGCAACGCCGGTTGCGAACAATGCGCCGGTTGCCTTGAACAAGCTTCTGCGAGTAAGGTCCATTTCTCACTCTCTTTCATGCTTTGCCAATTCCCCACTTGTTGCGAAGTGGGCTTCATTGGGCGCATCATACGAGGTGGAAACAGTGAATTAACCATTCAAATAAGCGGCCTATCACGCAATAACCCGCGAACGGCTGCAAAGACCCTTGTTCTTCTTTACTGAGAATAATCAATCTTTTCAGTAGGGGAAATTGTCACAGAATCAGAAATCTATGTAATTAGACAAGTAGTTCTTTGCTAAGAATAAAGAATCAGTGCTGAGATTGCCCCGAGTTGTTACCCATTTCAATTATTCTGAGTAGCGGTGAATTTTAACGCTAAAACACTTGATTCAGCGGCTTTTAGACTTCAAGTCGTGAGCGCTGACACCCATGGGCGGCGCTTTCGTTTGTGCAGCGAAAAGGGGCATTCCCCTATGCTTCTCCTTTGAGCTAGCCCATGCCTCAAGGCGATCTGTCATCTTCAGGAATTGAACTATTTGGTTCAATTTATCCCTTTCGTTCGATATAAATTGAACTTTTGAACTACAATCGGGAACATGGTTCAAAGCAAATTGAACTTCATGCACCAACCATCGAAGCGGCGGGCACGCACCCGGCGCATGGCAAACGGAGGCTCCATGGAACAGGGAAACTTCTCGCAACGCCTTAAGAAGGCAATGGCAGAAGCAGGCTTGAAGCAGGCCGATCTTATCCATGCCGCGCAAGAGCAAGGGGCAAAACTAGGCAAGAGCCAGGTAAGCCAATACGTCAGCGGCAAAACCATCCCCCGCCCCGATGTCATGGCCACCCTGGCCAACATCCTAAACGTTTCGCCTGCTTGGCTGGCAAAGGGCGCCGGCGAAAGCGGGCTCGGTCCTGTAACCAGGGAAAGCACCACAGCGGCAGCCCCAACGAACAGCAGCGCTGCAACGCCAGCGAACGGCGCTGCTGGTGCACCAACGAGCACAGCCAATGCCGCGCCTGTGGCCGCAGCGCCGCCCGCAACCAGCGCCTCACCCCATCAGGCCGAACCCCACACCAAGCCCACACCCAACCAAACCCATCACCAAGGAAGTGCCCCCATGCGCCAGTTCAAGAAATCCTCCAAGCTCGACAACGTCCTGTACGATGTGCGCGGCCCGGTGGTTGACGAAGCTGCCCGCATGGAGCGCCAAGGCACCCGCATCCTGAAGCTGAACATCGGCAACCCTGCCCCCTTCGGCTTCCGCACGCCCGACGAAGTAGTGCAGGATATGCGCCTGCAGCTGCCCGACTGCGAAGGCTACAGCGATTCCAAGGGGCTGTTCAGCGCTCGCAAGGCCATCATGCAGTACTCGCAGATCAAGGGCCTTCCCAATGTGGATATGGACTGCATCTACACCGGCAACGGCGTAAGCGAGCTCATCAACCTGTGCATGCAGGCGCTGCTAGACAACGGCGACGAGATCCTTATCCCCAGCCCCGACTACCCGCTGTGGACCGCATGCGCCACGCTGGCCGGCGGCAACCCGGTGCACTACGTCTGCGACGAGCAGGCCGAGTGGTACCCCGACATCGCCGACATCGAGAGCAAGATCACCCCGCGAACGAAGGCTATCGTCATCATCAACCCGAACAACCCCACCGGCGCGCTGTACCCCCGCGAGGTGCTGCAGGAAATCGTGGAGGTTGCCCGCAAGCACCAGCTGATGATCTTCTCTGACGAGATCTACGATCGCCTGATCTTCGATGGTGAAGAGCATGTTTCCATCGCCAGCCTGGCGCCCGACCTGTTCTGCGTCACCTTCAGCGGCCTTTCCAAGAGCCACATGATCGCCGGCTACCGCATTGGCTGGATGGTGCTCTCCGGCAACCGCGCCTGCGCGAAGGACTTCATCCTGGGCATCGACATGCTCTCGAACATGCGCCTGTGCTCCAACGTGCCCGCGCAGAGCATCGTGCAAACGGCGCTATGGGGCCACCAGAGCGTGCAGAGCTACGTGGTTCCCGGCGGCCGCGTATACGAGCAGCGTGAATACGTGTACAACGCGCTCAATAGCATCGACGGCATCAC